>NZ_JBALMO010000037.1:10825-11408 GCF_036963345.1 Bacillus sp. JJ722 | reverse complement strand
ACTAAACAAGTTAACCCCATTTCAACTTATTGTCGTTTATTATTTCCTAGCTGTAACGGTTTCTACAATTTTATTAAAATTACCTATAGCTTTAAAACCTGATGTTGAGTTGCCACTTGTTGATGCATTGTTTGTGGCAGCAAGTGCTGTTAGTGTAACAGGACTAACCACAATAGATATATCACAAACATTTAGTGTAACAGGCTGTTTTATTTTAATGTTTGTATTACAGTTTGGTGGAATTGGTATAATGACTCTAGGAACCTTTATGTGGCTTCTTTTTAGAAAGAAAATTGGATTTAAAGAAAGACGTCTAATAATGACTGATCAAAATCTTTATTCGTTGTCAGGTCTTGTGGCATTATTGCGTCAAGTATTACTTCTAATAGTGATTATAGAAATAATTGGGGCTATTATATTAGGTGTGTATTTATTAAGGTATTATCCTCATCCATTGGAAGCGTTGTTTCACGGGGCTTTTATGTCTGTGAGTGCAACAACAAATGGTGGCTTTGATATTACTGGAGAATCGTTTATACCGTATGCAAATGATTATTTTATCCAATTTATCAATATAATCCTT
>NZ_JBALMO010000037.1:0-10752 GCF_036963345.1 Bacillus sp. JJ722 | reverse complement strand
CCTTATTATTTTAGGTGCGATTGGATTTCCTGTTTTAATTGAAGTGAAAAATTTTCTATTAAGTAAGGGAACTGTTAAGTTTCAATTTTCTTTGTTTGCTAAGTTAACATCCGTAACGTTTTTTGCCTTAGTTATATTTGGAACATTCATGATTATTGCGTTAGAATTTAATGGTTTTTTTCAAGGGAAAAGTTGGCATGAAAGTTTTTTCTATGCTTTCTTTCAGTCTGTTTCAACTCGGAGTGGCGGACTTGCTACGATGGATGTTAGCCAGTTCTCAGAGCCGACTTTACTGGTATTAAGTGCTTTAATGTTTATTGGTGCTTCACCAAGTTCAGTAGGTGGGGGAATTCGCACAACTACGCTTGCTTTGAATGTGTTGTTTTTATATCATTTTGCACGGGGAAACAAACGTATCAAAGTCTTTAAACGAGAAATCAGTGAAATTGATATACGGAAGTCTCTTGTTGTGTCGTTAACAGGTACCTTCATATGCTTAAGTGCAGTGTTTGCTTTAACCATTTCAGAGCCATTTACATTAACAGAGATCCTGTTTGAAGTATGCTCTGCTTTTGGAACAACGGGATTATCAATGGGTATTACCCCAGATTTATCAACGTTTGGAAAGTTTGTATTAATCGCTCTTATGTTTATAGGTCGAGTTGGCATTGTTACATTTATCTTCATGATAGGTGGAAAAGAGCAGCAAGTGAAATATCGTTATCCAGAAGAACGTATTATTATTGGATAATATAAAAAGGCTAGAACATTAAACTGTTCTAGCCTTTTCTGAATAAGGAATTGGTAGATTACCAACCCCAAACAAATACGAAGAGTGTTCCAAGAATGGTAACAAGACCTACAAATATTGCATAAATGATGTTGAGGTAAAGATCTTTTTTATCCTCAGATTCACCGATATGCATGAATAAGAATAACTGTAAGCTTGCTTGAATAATCGCTGTAATAATTAAGATAGCCATCTCAGCTGTGAAGGAAAGGTCAAGAGCAACTACTGAGAAAGCAGCTAATGTCAAGACGATTGAAGACAAGAAGCCGATTACGTGAGTCTTCGGAAATAACTTAGCCATTTTACATCAGTCCTTTCAAGTAGATAAAGCTGAAGATGAAAATCCATACTACGTCTAGGAAATGCCAGTATAGTGAGAAGATAAACGTTTTATTAGCTGTACGAGCTGTAATACCGTGTTTTCTCAACTGAAGCAAGATAGCGATTCCCCAGAATAAACCGAAAGTTACGTGACCTCCGTGTGTACCTAGCGTAACTAGCAATGTAGATGTAAATCCACTTGTTTGTAATGTAGCACCTTCATGTACATAGTGGAAGAACTCGTAAATTTCGATGCCAATGAAGGCCGCTCCAAGAGCAAGTGTAATAGCAAGCATTGTCATCATTTCTTTTTTCATGCCCAAACGCATAGCATGAATGGCGATACCGATTGTGAAACTACTTGTTAATAGGATAAATGTTTCAGCTAGCACGCCATTTAGAGCGAAGATTTCGCTTCCAGCAGGACCATCACCGATACGATTTTCCATAATGAAATATACTGTAAATAGTGTAGCGAAAAGAACAATTTCCGCACCCAGAAAAATCCAAAATCCGAAAATCTTTAAACGATTTTCATCCGTACTATATTCTAGAGGTAGAGAGGCATTTACTTTCATTATTTGTCACCTCGCAATAAGTTGCTTTCGATTTCCTCGATTTCTTTTACTTTCACATGGAAGCCATGATCTTTGCTGAATGAGCGATTAAACAGACACAAAATAATTGGAATTGCGGATATAATCGCTGGTATCCACCAACTGAATACTAAAAAGAATGAAAGTGCTAAGAAAGACATAGCCATTATGAATGGCACAAAACTGTTGCTTGGCATATGAATTTCTTCATATGGACCATCTTTAAATAATTGAGCTTTGCCTTTTTTGTGGTCCCACCAAGCTTCAACACTAGATACTGTTGGCGTTTTAGCAAAGTTGTAGAAAGGAACTGGCATACTTGTGCTCCATTCTAATGTTCTTGCATCCCATGGATCAGCTTTAGTTAAACGTGGCTCGTAACGAATGCTCCAGTAAATACCGTATACAAGAATTACGAATCCAAATGTTAATCCTAATGCACCAATGAAAGATAGCATTTGTAGAGGACCGTATCCAGTTTCTGCTGAATAAGTACTCATACGACGTGTCGCACCATCTAATCCCAAGAAGAATAATGGTAAGAACGTAACATTGAAGAAAATTGAAATGAACCAGAAAGCTATCTTTCCGAGTTTTTCATTCAATTTGAAACCGAAAATCATTGGCCACCAGTAATAGAAACCAGCAAGAACAGCGAATACTGTACCTGGAATTAACGTGTAGTGGAAGTGAGCTACTAGGAATAATGTATTATGGTATTGATAATCGGCACTAGCCATTGCAAGCATAACCCCAGTTACTCCACCAATTGTGAAGATTGGAATGAATGCGAGCGAATACATCATAGGTGTAGTAAATTCGATTTTTCCTCGATGTAGTGTACATAACCAGTTAAAGATTTTTACCCCGGTCGGTACTGCAATTAACATTGTTGTAATCGAGAAGAATGAGTTAGCCAATGCTCCTTGACCCATTGTATAGAAATGGTGAACCCATACAGTGAATGAAAGAAGTGAAATGGCAACCATACTAAATACCATTGATTTATATCCGTACAGATTTCTCTTAGAGAATGTAGAAATAACTTCACTGAATATACCGAATGCCGGCAAGATTACGATGTATACTTCAGGATGACCCCATACCCAAAAAAGGTTGGCCCAGAGCATATCCATACCGCCATCAGACATAGTAAAGAATTGAGAGCCGAATAAACGGTCGAACATCATCATTGCAAGAGCAACTGTTAATACAGGGAATGCGAATACGATGATGATACATGTGATTAATACAGACCATGTGAACATTGGCATTTTCATAAGAGTCATGCCAGGTGCTCTCATTTTAATAATTGTTGCGATAAAGTTTACCCCGGTCATTAACGTACCAAGACCCGATATTTGCAGAGATAAACTATAATAGTTCGTTCCTACTGTTGGACTGAATTCCTCACTTGCTAGTGGGAAGTAAGAAGTCCAACCAGCATCTGGAGATCCACCGAATACGAAAGAGATATTCAATAGCATCGCTCCAGCGAAGAATAACCAGAAGCTTACTGCGTTTAAGTAAGGAAATGCAACGTCGCGTGCACCAATTTGTAAAGGAACAACGATATTCATCAAACCAATTACAAATGGCATCGCCATGAATAAAATCATGATTAAACCGTGAGTTGTAAATATTTCATTATAATGTTGAGGTGATAACAATCCGTTTTCAGGAATTGCTGTTTGTCCTCTCATAAGTACTGCATCTACTCCACCACGGAATAGCATAATTAAAGCAGCTAAGATGTACATAATACCAATTTTTTTATGATCAACTGTTGTAAGCCATTCGTCTTTCAACCAGCGCCATTTCTTAAAATATGTTAGTCCTATTACGATTGCTAAAGAAGCAAGCACGATACTTATTGTTGCTGCAATAATCATAGGATCACCGTGTAAAAAAAGAAAATAATCTTCCCATTTCACGTTCACAATGAGTAGCTCCTTTCTTAGTAGCTATATTTTTTCTAAGGTTAATTAGTGATTCTCGTGTTCTGAATGATCTTCCTCATTCACGTTAGAAGGAGCGTCTTTATCTTCATTATCACCGTGATTATGTCCAGCATTGCGACCTTCTGGGGGAGGGCTGAACTCTAAGTGAGTAGAAGAATAAGATTGTCTACCAACAAAGTCTATTTCGAGTAATTCATCAAATTTCTTTTCAGTAAGTTTTGGTTCGTTATCTTTTACATCTTTCACCCACTGGTCGAAATCTTGTGGTGACATTGAAAGAGCTTCAAAGTTCATTTCTCCGAAACCTTTACCTGTAAAGTTTGAGTTTTTACCTTCCATTGACATTGGTACATCCGCTACATAACGAACTTTTGTAACCATGTCACTCATACCATATTTCTGTCCTCCGAGTTGGGGGATCCAAAAACTTGAAATTGGCCCGAAGGAATAGATACGGAATTCAATAACGCGATCAGTCGGTAGGTTAACATAGTTTACAGTTTCAATACCTTCTTCAGGATAACTGAAATGCCATTTCCAGTCAGATGATGAAGCGTAAATAACCAGTGGTTTTTGATCTTCATATCCCTTTGGTGTTCCTTCTGCTTGATAAGTAGTTTTAACAGTAACAACAGATAGAATGATAACGATTACTATTGGAATCGCAGTCCATGTAATCTCTAGTATTTTACTACCCTCAATGTGTGGAGGATCGTAATCTTTTGGAGCTTTGGAAGCTCGGTACTTTATGAGCATGTAGGCAAATAAACTATAAACAACAGCTAGAATGATAACCATCAATATAATGCTGAAGCTAATTGTATTAGCCAACATTTCGGCAACAGGACCATTTGGTCTGAATACCACAGCTTTCTCACAACCAGACAAAACAACAGTAACGAAAAGAATGGAAGTGATTAATGCCAATTTTGTTTTCATGCTTGTACCCCTTTCTTAAGTAGTTAGTAGATTGTTAGTTTTTGTTAAAAATAAGATGATATAGCAGTATGACAAGTTGTAAGCTAATCAAATAAACTGCTAATTTATTCCCTTATTAGTAACTATTTAGGCATAGTGTTTCAGTGCTCATATACCCAGCTTATATAATAGAGACTGTATAAGAAAAATACAAATAAAAAAGCCTAGTGTATTTTTTATGAAGGATTTAAATGGATTAAATGGTAATAAATGTAATTAATATTTAGATGTTATTAACGTAACTTCATTAAAACTAGTTATATTAATATAATAAATAATTTTAAAAAATATATTAGAATTGAATTAAAGATGAGTTGTAATTATATTGATAAAATGAAAAAAAGACCGTCAATTTGCAGTTGACGGTCTTTTTGTTACAAAATTCCTGTAAATAATTTACTACCTTCTCCCGATGGAGTGAAATATGCTAGTAAAACTTCGTACCTATCATAAACATTTTTGTCTAATTTTTGAACAGGATTTGAAATTTTTTCAAGCATTGTATGTTTAAACAAGTCCTTTTCGTTTAATTTGAGTGAAGCGAATTCCTCGCCAAGAAGCGAAGGGTTTTTTAAGATTGTATTATAAATGTTCGCTCTTTCTTCTTTACTAATAGTTGATTCCCACCAAGGCTTTCTCGGTTTGTACTTGGAATTTAGAAAGTAATCGTGTTTCATTAAATTCTTAACATGAGTTGTATCGCCAAATGACGATTGTTCCAAAAATAGCTCCAACCGTTTAAATAAATCTTCAAGTTGATGTCCAATTTTAGACCAGCCTTGTTCTTCCCAGAAGGTACCAAATTGCTGGAAGAAATCAAATGGTGTAGGGAATGCTTCATTAGTTAAATAAGTAATAGTCTGATCCATACGATGGTCGTTCCAATACTTTTCAAGCACATCTTCTACTTGTTTGATTTTAATGATTTCATCGAAAGTTAATACGTTATTAGCAACGATTTCATAAGGAGCATAATCACTATATACATAGCCATATTGTTCACTTCGAATTCTAAGGCCAGTGCCACGAAGCATTTTTAGAAATCCTAATTGAAGTTCTTCAGGACCCAATGCAAAAACATCATTGAAAGTTTTCTTAAATGAATCATAGTTTTCCTCAGGAAGTCCAGCAATTAAGTCAAGGTGTTGATCAATCTTGCCACCTTCTTTAACCATAGTGACCGTTCGAGTTAATTTCTCAAAATTTTGCTTTCTCATAACCAGTTCATTCGTGTAGTCATTAGTAGATTGTACACCGATTTCAAAGCGGAAAAGTCCCGCAGGTGCGTTATCATTCAGGAATTGAATGACTTCTGGGCGCATTATATCAGCTGTTATTTCGAATTGGAATACTGTTCCTGGTAGGTGTTCGTCAATTAAAAATTGGAACATATCCATCGCATATCGACGGCTAATATTAAATGTACGGTCAACAAATTTAATTGTTTTAGCACCGTTATTTAATAAATAGCGAATGTCTTCTTTAATTTCTTCACGATCAAAGTATCTTACGCCTACTTCTATAGAAGATAAACAAAACTGGCAGCTAAATGGACATCCTCGACTTGTTTCCATATAGACAACACGTTTACTAAGTTCATTGCGATCTTCTTCAAAGCGATACGGAGACGGAATATCCTTTAAATTTAACTTATCTTTTTGAAGTCTAATAACATTTTTGTCATTTTCTTTATAGGCAATACCGTAAATGTTTTCAAGTGATTCGTGACCATCTATATAAGAAAGCAACTGTTTAAATGTCGCTTCACCTTCTCCAAGAACGAAATAATCAACATCATGAAGACGCTCTAACCAATCTTGAATATCATATGTTACCTCTGGTCCACCAAAAACGATAATGAGTTCTGGATTGATTTTCTTAAGCATATGAACAACTTTAATTGTCTCTTCAATATTCCATATATAACAGCTGAATCCAATAACATCTGGCTGCCTTGAGTGAAGATCTGTAACAATGTTAATCACAGGATCTTTAATGGTATATTCAGCAAGTTCAATATTGTATTCGGGTTCAGCATAAGCTTTTAAGCATCGAATTGATAAACAGGTGTGAATATATTTTGCGTTTAATGTAGCGGCAATTACTTTCATAAGTGAAATGATTACCCCTTTCTAATCTAGTATGAATGTATTTTAACATAAGTATAGACAGTTCTTTAGAAAGTGATAGCTCTATGTGTTGAATAATTAGTGTTTCAATTTTAATTGGAGTTGAAATTATCTACTAAAAGCAATTAGGTTTAATGATAAAAGGAGAAGTCGAAATGAAGTTATTTCTAATGAAAAATACAACAAAAATGCTAGATTTTAAAAATTGAACTTTTTGTGAAATGAAAAAAGGAGTTTAATTTTGCAATAAAAAATGGTTAAAAACTTCAATTTAGAAGGAAACAAGTACATATAAGTGATAGAAATATGAGCTTTTAAAATGGAAATATTTAATTATAGTAAATTTTTTCAATATGTAAAGTGCGAGGAGTTTTTTTATGAAGTAAATAAAATAAACGTTACAGAATTACAAGAAAAAAATACCAAATAAGTAATTTACATACAAATTAATAAATTGCATAATAAGTTTAAGGAGTGTGATAAATGATGTCGAATGTTGGAGTTGTCTCTAAAATTTATGGAGATTTCTATCAGCAATTTGGGAAGGGAATTTTAATAACTCAAATGCCATTCTCAACATTAGAAGCTATTTTTGAAGTGGATTCAGAGGTACAGAGAAAACTTGATCCAACTAGAAGATTACAAATACGAGAATTTATAATCCAATCGCTAGAATCAGACTTTGAGTTTGTTTTTTCGCCATTTGTCTTTTCTTCTAGGGGAGCTATAACAAGAAATGATAAGGGTGAATGGGAATTGGTACCAGGCAGCAAATTGTATATTATAGATGGGCAACATAGATCCTTTGCACTTTCTTCAGCGTTTCGGCACTTAGTAGCGCGAAAGGAATCGTTTGAAGAGACGGGACAATACGCGAAAGCACAACAGCAACAGTTGATAATTGATAAACTGAAAAAATACCCAGTTGCAATGCAAATTTATTTGAATTTAGATACTCGAAGTGAGCGATTGCTTTTTACGGATTTAAATACCGAGAGAAGAGAGGCTCATATTGGATTAGTAATGCAATATGACCAAAGAGATGCATATGCAGAATTGACAAGGAATGTAGCTAATCATGTCGATGATTTATTCGAAATCGAGAAGAAATTGTCTAGAGTATCTTTCAGTAGTACCGCATTGACTTCGTTAGCTATTATGAAGAAATGTTTAATCGCTCTTTTTGAAGGCATCTTAACTGTAAAAAAAGGTAAACCAAATACTATATACATTAATATAGAAGAGATGGATCAATGTGGAATTCAATTTTTTGAGATGTGGGATCATATTTTTCCAAAAAAGATGGAGAATCGGGAAAGATATGTAACTGGTTATACGGGAATTCAAATAGCACTTGCTTATACCGTTTTTTTAATGCAACAAAAGTATTTAATCCCATACAAAGAGGCGATTGAATATATGTCTGTATTGAAAGATAAGTGCAATTGGACTCATAACGATCCTTGTTTTAAACATATATATGATGACGAAAAAAAGAAAATTAAATATCATTCCAATACAGTCCACATTAAAAAAACTGCTGAAAACTTCCTAAACATAATAGAGAAGAAAGGAATTCTCTCTTGATGATTATTCAAAATGTTTTTTCAAAGAAACAGCGTATGATAGCAATATCTATTAAAGAGCTAAACAAGATGTTTGAGGCAGGCAATATAACGATAAGGGAAACGAATCAAGCGCATGTGCGAAGAATAAAAGATTATATGCTCGAAAATGCATTAGATAATAATATTTATTTTCCTCCTTTAGTAGCCACTTTACCCAATTCAGAAATCGAACTTGAAAACCCAAAATATATTCAAATAATCGATGGGTCGCATCGTTTAAAAGCTATTATACAAGTTAATGAGTTAATTCAAAAAGCTATAAAAAATGAAAATGCTGAAATGATTAAAAAGGGATATAAGTTGTTAAGTATAATTGATCAAACAAGTATTGCTATACAATTAATTGGTGAATTATCAATAGAGGAATCAAATCAGCTATATATTGACTTAAATACGAAAGGGAAGAAAGTATCTCTATCAAAACGAATTTCTTATGATTCACGAAACATTCTCAATCGAATAACAAACATAATTTTAGCTACTAATCATACTTTGCAAATTGCTGGAGTAGAGATGGAGAAGCGCTCTATGATTCGACCTGCGAACAAAAAATTGCTCTCATTATCACAATTGCGTCAACTCGTAAATATTTTTATAAGTGGAAGTATGTTACTTACTAAACAAACACTAGATTCAGTTCAACAGTTAAAAGAAGAAGAATATATTGACTTAGTCAATATTTGGCTTGATGAATTATTTATCTTATATTCCCCTAATAATATTGGAAATGACCATGATTCGATTTTTGCTAACTTTCCTATATTAGTAAGTATGGCTTTATACGTGAATAAAGGTCAACAAAATTCTTCATTCGAACAAAGGAAGCTGGCAATTCAGAGAAGAATGAAAGCGGTTAGTAAATTGGATTGGAATCGGCATAATGAAAATTGGTTACAGTTTTCAGGAAGTAGGCGAGGAAAGCAGAACTATTATTATATTGATTATAAGAAAGCTACGATAATGAGAATAATAGAATGGCTAGAATCGGAAGGGAGGTGAGGGAAATGTGAATGGGGAAAAAAAGCCCATAAGGAGAAAGTCCTGCCAGACTAGCTTATGGGCTGAGCGTTGGGTATACCAACTAATAGTTAGTATACCCCTTTTGATAGTAAATTAAAATAAGAGAAAAGGAGGTATTAATAGTGCAGAAATTTAATAATTATTGTATCAATCAAAATACAATCGCACTCATTCCTTTGTTTACAAGTAAAGGAGAGCTGTATTGTTATGTTATTGAAGGAGAATTGAGGTTTATAGTAAGGAAGAGTCCAATGCAAATAATTGAGGATTCTTTGCTTAGGTATGGTGGCGATTATAAAGGAGCTGTTAAAGCGGCTAAATATCATTTAGGAAGTCGATATATGGTTCCAATAAAAATAAGTGGTTTGTATCAAATCTATATTATGCCAGATCAATCACCTAAAAATGATGGGTGTGTCTGGGTAGCAATTCAACACGTCATTGATTTTATGAAAGAAGATAAAAATAAAACCCGAGTATATTTAAGTAACGGACATGATATCGTCGTTGCTTTAAAAGAAAATCAATTTAGTGATAAATTGAATCGGGCAGAGAATTTTAAAGTTAAAATTCAAAATGTAGTTCAATCGGTTGAGTTAATATATGAGCAATCGAAAGGATTTTCGATCGTGAAAGAAACAGGAAAGTTGAACTATGAAATAACCAAAAAAGAATGATGATAGGTATGAATGAAAATACTGCTGAGTGAAGCGAGTTTGCATCACTCAGCAGTATTTTTTTTGAGTGTTTGTTTTCGGCTAGTGAAGATATAACGGATTGTCCATTTCATTTTCAACCACAGGCTTTTAAAACGAGAAGTTCCAAGCTCAATCATTGGTTGAGTTATAGAGTAAACAAAGTGGCTAGATAGTGCTAAGGTTAATAGTAATGCTAATCCGAACAATAACAAGTAATTCTCTAATGTTGTAAATCGGTCCACTAAATCACTTTCTCGAAACGACTGAATGAAAAATCCATGTAGTAAGTACACATACAGCGTTCTTTTTCCTAAAGAAGTAAAAAAATATTGACTTCTTGGAACAAGCGCTAAGAAACTAAAGACCATTATAAAGCTTAATATATAGAATCCAAGTCGTGTAAACATAGCACCAATTGAAACTGTAATAAGTTCTGAATATGGCTTAGAACCTAATAACCATTCATAGTTGAAGTTTGGATTAAAATAAAAAGTTACAAATACACCAATGAAAATCATACAAGCTGTGATACGGATTTTGGTAGAGAACAGTTTTTTAATATGAGGTAATTCTAAGTAGTACCCCAATAAGAACATTGGAAAAAAGACAAATGTTCTTGAAAGGCTAAGAA
>NZ_JBALMO010000036.1:26804-36366 GCF_036963345.1 Bacillus sp. JJ722 | reverse complement strand
TGAAAATCACTTTTCGGACGGCCTTATTCGAGATTTTCTATGGTTGCTTCAGACATTTTTTGTCGAGTTTTCATAATATGGTCTTCCATTAATTTTTTTGCCATATTGGCATCACGTCTTGCAATAGCCAAATATAATTCTTTATGCTCATTAAAGGTTTCTTGAAATAATTTAGTGTTTGATAAACGATAGCTGCGAGTAATACGAATCGTATTCTTCATATGTTCACCTAAAGTTTGAACTAAACCTAATAGAATAGAATTATGAGCAGCTTCAGCAATGCTGTAGTGAAAGTTTAAGTCAGCCATTAATCCTTTTTCAGGATCACCACCCGCTGTACTCATATCTTCAATACATCTTCGTATTTTTTCAAGATCATAGCTGTTCGCTCGGTGCGCAGCTAAATAGGCACATTCCGATTCTAAAGCTTGTCGAGTTTCTAACATTTCATACACAAGATGGTCTTCCGGACGTAAAATTGCAATGGACAACTCTTCAATGACCTTTCGAACATCAGAGGCCTTAATAAAGGTCCCATCACCTTGTCTACTTTCGATGATGCCGTGAATTTCTAATGCGCGCAATGCTTCACGAATGGAAGTACGGCTGACATTATAACGTGTAGCTAAGTCACGCTCAGAAGGCAATTTATCTCCTGGTGAAAATTCGCCAGCTACTATGGATTCTTTTATGCTATTAAAAATAATTTGATAAACTTTTTGATTTTGCTTCTGCACTGGAATCATTCATTAATATCCCTAAAAATCTTTCCTGGATTTAGAATGTTATTTGGGTCTAATGTCTTTTTAATACTTTTCATTACTTCATAAGCGGCTCCATGCTCAAGTGCTTGATATTTTGCTTTCCCTATACCAACTCCGTGCTCACCTGTACATGTACCGCCTTTAGATAATGCAAAGTTTACAATGTGCTCATTTAATATTTTTGCTTGTTCAATTTCATAAGGATTTGACAAGTCAATCATCATAAGAACGTGATAATTACCATCACCAACATGCCCTACAATGGCTGCATCAAGATTCATTTCTTCAATTTTGGCTCGTGAATGAAGGATTGCAGATGGTAACTCATTGATTGGTACACTGGCGTCTGTGACCATTAATTTTTTGCCTGGTGCACTATGAATGAACGAGTAGGCTAAGTTATGGCGTAGCTCCCATAACGCATTTCTCGCTTTTGAATCTTGTTCAAAAGCAAAGTTCATACAATTATAATCTTTTAAAATGTCCTGTGTGAAAGCTACATCATATTGTAAGGCAGCTTCACTACCATGAAATTCTAGGAAAAGGGTAGGTGCTTCTTCGAATGTCGTTTCTAAAGATGTATTTACTTGTTGAATACTTCTAGTATCTACTAGTTCAATACGAGCCATTGGGATACCAGCAGACATAACGGCTACAACCGCATCTACCGCATTTTGAATCGTTGGGAAAGTTGCACGCGCAGCTGTAATTTTTTCAGGAATGCCAAAAACCCGCAGTGTTAATTCTGTAATAATGCCTAACGTTCCTTCTGAACCTACCATTAGTCCATTTAAATGTAGTCCTGATGATGATTTCGCTGATAAACCACCAGTATGTATTACAGTACCATCAGCTAAAACGACTTCTAAATCGCGAACTTGATCACGCATAATGCCATAACGAACAGAGGTTGTGCCACTTGCGTTTGTAGCAGCCATACCACCTAGTGTCGCATCAGCCCCTGGATCAACTGAAAAAAATAAACCGTGCTTATTCAATTCTTTATTAACTTGTGTACGAGTCACACCAGGTTGAACACGAACAAGAAAATCTTGGTTTCGTATCTCTAGCACTTGATTCATTTGTGACATATCCAACGAAATACCGCCATACTCTGGTACAACGTGACCTTCCAAGCTGGACCCTAAGCCAAAAGGAACTACAGGTATCTTATTGTCATTCGCAAATTGTAATACCTTACTTACTTCCTCTGTCGTATTTGGAAATACAACAACATCTGGAAGGTGTGGGGTATGGTATGATTCATCATGACTATGTTGTTCTAAAATAACATCATTTGTTGTAACTTGTTCTTCTGAAAGAATGGTTTTTAGTTGTTCTATAAGATTCATTTTCTCACCTCAAATTAAGATAGGTCTGACCAATATAAATTAGATGATACTGCTTTATAGTTAGTTAAATGTTTCGCGGAGGAGTATAACTTCAAAATGGTCCTACCAATAATAGAATAAGTGTAATTTTCTAAAAATACAATATTTTTACAGGGTAACTATATAAAGTATTATACTTCGACATAATCGATAATGAGATTAAGAAGAAAAGAGAGGAATAAAATGAAGAAAATTCTCGAAACAAAACGAGTATACCTTAGAGAAATGACGCAGGACGATTACGATCAATTATGTGAGATATTACAAGATGAAGATGTTATGTATGCGTATGAACATGCATTTTGTGATGAAGAGGTGCAAACCTGGCTTACTAATCAACTGAAAAGGTATGATCAATACGGATTTGGTCTTTGGGCAATCATCGACAAACAAACAGATGCATTTGTAGGCCAAGCTGGGCTAACGATGCAACGTATAGAGAATACAGAAAAGCTAGAAATAGGCTATTTACTTAAGAAAAAATATTGGCATCAAGGATATGCAACAGAGGCTGCGATTGCATGCAGGGACTATGCTTTCAATGAACTCAACTACGATTATGTTACGAGTATTATTCGAGTTAATAACTTTGCCTCACAAGCGGTAGCAAAGCGAGTAGGGATGAAAAAAGTGAAACAAATTGTCAAACATTATTACAATATGGATATGGTGCATGATGTGTATATGATTACAAAGGATAGACCAATTTTATTAGAGTAGGGAGATGCTATAAATATTCAAATATAGTTTTAGTTTAACAGATATATTTTTTATAAATAGTGATTAATAGCTTTCAAAATAAAACCAGTGATTAGAAAAGAAATCACTGGTTTTATTTATTATCCTTTTCTTCCAAATAACACGACAAAATTGAAGTATTTATAGATGCAATCGACATCTTGAAAGCAAATAATTATTTGTAATGAAAATTATAAAGGAGTTTATATATAATAGAAAATAATCAATAATCTAATAATTAATAACGGATTGTTATAAGAAAGGTTGTCATTGAAATGGACATGAAGTGGTTAAAGACATTTATTGTTGCGGCGAAATATGAGAATTTCCGTAAAGCATCCGAGGAGCTTTTTTTGACACAGCCAGCCGTTACGAAACATATTCAAAGATTAGAAAATGAATTGCATATTGAGCTATTCGAGCGGGTAGGTAAAGCTATTTCACTTACGCCTGCAGGCCATAAGTTTCTTGCCTCTGCTAAAGAAATAACCGATAAGTATGAAAAGGCCATGGAGGAATTCGATGGGTGGAGGCAAGGTTATAACCGTAAATTAACGATTGCTGTAGCTCCTCAAATAGCTGCATCTATCCTACCTTCATTTCTTCGATCTTTTATGGATCATTACCCTGATATTGAAGTTATTATTAATGTGGTCAATTCCTTTGAAATAGGGGAAAGCGTTAGCCTCGGTAAAGCTGATATTGGTTTAACAAGGATGAAACCGATTCAAACAAATGTGTCTTATCAGACTATACATCGAGATCCTGTCATAATGGTCGCTCCAAATACACTTGAGATTGAGCATTACATAGAAGAAGAAATGCTAAAGCAATATCGACTATTAACGAATAATCATCCAGCTTATTGGGACGAGCTCCTATTAGAAATTAACAGAGTGTATCCTTTCGTTCGTACACTACCTGTTACGCAGATGGAAATTACAAAACAATTTATTGAAAAGGGGTTAGGTGTTTCCTATTTACCATTATCAATGGTTCATGAAGAGTTAAATAGTAAGAAAATGATTGAAGTTAAACATCATCATATAACGCTGCCTATTTCGTATACATATGTTGTTACGAAAGTTAAAACACCTGAAGTGAAGCAGTTTGTTGAGGCTTTAACTGGGATCTTTGTATGAATGGAAGGGGTTGACCAATAAGTCCTATGTACAATTTTTGGTGGGAAAGTAATTCTTTAGATTTTTAAGCATCTAGACCGAAAGCGCCAAATATAGGTATTTTAATATAATCAGCAGGTTTATAGATTCCACGTGACCTACTTCGGAGAGCTAACAAAGCGTAAAAGGGCGTTCGAAAAGTGATTGAAAATCACGTTTTGGACAGCCTCTTTTTGAATTTATGGATAAATAGAAAGCCAAATTTATTGTGTAGTCGTCTAATGTTATAGAAAGATTTTTTCAAAGGAGATGAGTCAAATTATTGATTTAGTAAGAAAAGCACAACATGGAGATGAGGATGCCTTTTTGCAGTTATTTCAAACATGTCAGGTTGAAGTGTATCGCATGGCATATGTATATCTGAAAAATAAAGAAGATGCATTAGATGTAGTGCAAGAGACGGCATACAGGTCATTTAAAACGATTAAAACACTAAAAAAACCACAATATTTTAAAACGTGGTTAATCAAAATAGCTATAAATGTAGCTCATGATCTATTAAGGAAAAATAAAAAAATTGTCTATCTGGATCGTGAAACGTTGGGGTGGATTGGTCAAGAAGATTATGATGTTGCAACTTCAATCACTCTTAATCAAATTGTTGAAGCATTAACGGATCAAGAGAAAAGTATTATATTTCTAAAGTTTTATTCGGATTTTACCTTAAAAGAAATCGCTCAAGTGAAAGATATACCATTAGGTACTGCTAAAACGATTTTGTATCGAGCATTAGACAAGCTTCGTAAGATGGTGAAGGAGGAAAAAATCTATGAATAAAATAAAAGAAGAATTCGAGAAAATAGAGGTACCCGAAGAACTATTTGAAAGAGCTAAGTTAGGGGTAAAAAATGCCAAAATAGAAATAGGACATACTGTTGAAAAAAATAAAAAGCCTTCTAGAATGAAAAAACGATTGATGATTCTATCAACTGCTGCCGTTGTAATTATAGGCTTATTCTTTAGCCCTATTTTTTCTCCAACTATGGCAAAAGTAGTTACTGCGATTCCTTTCTTGGGTAGTTTATTTGAAAAGGAGGAGTCTGTTACAGGAGTCATTTATCAAGAGTTAAAGAAAGAGGGTTATCAAATTGATTCTGTAGGGGCCGTTTATAAGCCAAAGAAGGAAATCGAAATTCGAATGATGGGTTCCGAAGATTATTATGAAGAAGTGAAAGAGGATGTGAAGAAACAGGTTGAAAATATACTAGAATCAAGAGGTTATGATGCCTTTTCAGTAGCTGTTCGACCGCAGCTTGAAGAGTATATACCTAGTAAAGAAGAACAAGAAACGATTAACGTTCTTGAAAGTGCTGTAAAGGAACGGCTAACAGAACTGGACTATTCTTTTGATGAAGTAATGGTAGATCCTGTTGAAAAAGTCGTTTTTATTAATATGAATGGCTCTAAGCAATATGCTCAATCAGATCACATTGAAAAAGAAGTAAAACAAGTAATAGAGAAAAATAAGTATGAAGGGTTTAAAGTAAAGGTTAATGGTGAAAACACCACGATTAACGAGAGGAAAGATATAGACGTAGGATCTCTTATTACATCTGAAATTGGTGAGCCGCTTATGTCTAGGAAAGAATATAAAGTAACGGGAATTAGTTATAAAGAAGAACCAGCGCAAATTTTTATTACTACGTCTTTTGAATCTACAGATCAGGATTCCAAAGCAATTATTGAGAGTATAGAAGCAACTATTAATGAGTTCCTTCATACAAAAGAAATGGTTGAGAAAATAAAGAATCAACCGTATGAGATTATTATTGAAAGTAAAAATAACAAAAGGCTAAATCACTAGTTTAGAAGAACCCAGTAGAGTAAATACACTATCTACTGGGTTTTTATCATAAGTAAATTAATGACCATAAGGATTAAGTGAGCTTCTTTTTCTTAATCTAAGAATCGGAACGAACGAATCCGTTTGGGCGCGAAAAAATGAACAAATAAATAGATAAATAAGCATCCTGTAAGAAGTGATAACATTATATCTTTCGTAAATGGGTGAAAAAGCAGTGATGTATTGACAGCGAGTAATTGGATACCTAGTAAAACCGTTAACAGTTTCAGGAAAGAAGTCTTGAAATCTTGGTAAGATACAGGATAGTTGCGAATAATCTCGTTAATTGCCGTTTGTAAAGGTAATAATTGATATCCTGTCATAAATAAGATCAATAAGACAGCGATCCACTGATAAGATGGCAAGAAATAAATCAATATAAATCCAATAAGTGTTAGTCTTATATATAAATAGTAGAAACTATTATATCGGACAAATAAAAGCGCAAATAAATATCGGAAGAAAGATGAATGCTGATATGGAACGGCTTTTTTCACTAGCCATGAAAGCAACTTTCTCTGTTTATACGAATATTTAAGATGTGGAACATCAACATAAATATTAACGAATTTATAAATTTGTAAAACAGTTCGCTCTTCCTGAGATATTAAATAATCCCAATTTACTCTTTTAGATTCAGCTCCATATATGTAATATATGAAACCGATATTGATCAAAAGAATGATGATAGCGACAAACCATTTGTCTGTGAAGATGAAGTATAGAATAGACCAAAGTGATAGAAATCTTATAATGGTGTGTATGATCGTTTGCGTTCTACTTATCATCCACTGGATTGACCACGCAAAGTATATATTTAAAGCGATTAAACCTGCAATAACTATTATCGAACCGAAATGCATCCATGACTGAATAAGCGGCGTGATGATACTTAGTAGGACAATCATTTTTAATCCATCTATACTAGCTGTATAATAGTACGATTTTCTAAAGTAGGAAGTTAACTTTTTTTCTAAAGGTAGTAAAAAGATGCTATCAGCTTTCTTGATAAATGTTCGTACTTTCGTTTGTACAAAACAGTGAGAGAGTATGAAAGAAGCAAACAGTTCAATTGGAAAAGAGGCAGGAATCCATTGTAGAAATTGAATATAGTAGTAAGCAAATATACTGCCAATGAGCAGGATTGAATAAAAAACGCTGCTTGCAATCAGCGAAAAATACCTCATCATTTTTTTGTAATACGAATAGCACCGCTTGTGCCATAATTTTTCAATTTCCATATCGCACCTATAATCCTTATCTTTTATTTAGACACCTTTAATCAATTATAGCTCATACTTTAGCCTTTCTAAAAATCGTTTAGCTAGCTTGGGATCATTCTTTTCCAGGTGGGGGATAGAAGAAAACCCCACCGTTAAAGTTTCACTTTATCTTTATTCACCGAATAGTCGAATCTTAGAGTGTGTTCATGATAGATTTTTTCGTTAATGTAACTGCATAATGGTGTTATGTATGAATAAGAAGGGGATTTCTATGACTACAAAACAAGAGCTTTTTGAAAAAGCAAAAGTGTTTATTCAACAATGCTATGCTGAATCATCTCAAGTAAATATAATCGCAGAACGGTTGGCAGTAATTGGACAAGAAATACAGTCAACCGGTACGTATGAGCATACCTTTGATGAGCTTGTTCAAGGTGCTAGAATAGCATGGAGAAATAGTAATCGCTGTATTGGACGGCTGTTTTGGAATAGCTTAACAGTTTTGGATGCTCGTGAAGTTCGGAGTCATGAAGGAATTTATGATGCCTTATTCCATCATATTGAATATGCAACTAATGGTGGTCGAATTCGACCGACGATAACGATTTTTAAACCGTACCAAAATGAAACTGATCAAATTCGTATTTATAATCACCAATTAATTCGCTATGCAGGCTATGAAACAGAATATGGCATGATAGGTGATCCTCAATCTATTCGATTCACTGAGCTTTGTGAATCGTTAGGGTGGAATGGACAAAAGACAAACTATGATGTATTGCCGCTTGTTGTATCCACTGATGGGGAAAAACCTACGTATAAAGAAATTCCGAAAGATTTAGTGAAAGAGGTAGCGATCTCTCATCCGGAGTATTCATTTGAGTCGTTACAGGCAAGATGGTATGGAGTACCGATTATTTCAGATATGCGCTTAGAAATAGGCGGTATTATATACAATGCAGCGCCTTTCAACGGTTGGTATATGGGAACAGAAATAGGAGCTCGTAATTTAGCTGACGAAGAACGATATCATTTACTACCGGCTATAGCAGAAATAATAGGTCTAGATACATCGAAGAACGCTTTTTTATGGAAAGATAGGGCATTGGTAGAACTGAATATTGCTGTTCTACATTCATTTAAAGAGCAAGGAGTAACAATTGTTGATCATCATACGGCTGCTCATCAGTTTGAGTTATTTGAGAGGCAAGAAGCCGAATGTGGAAGGTTAGTTACAGGAAACTGGGTTTGGCTAATTCCACCTCTTTCTCCAGCGGCCACGCATATTTTTCATAAGCCATATCCGAATGTGATCAATACACCTAATTACTATCATCAAAATGCACCTTATTAATATAGAATCATTCGTTTGAGTCACTGACAAGCTGGAAGGCTAACTTAGCTATTGAATATGGACAATTAAAAGGAGACTATTTCTTGAAAAAGAAGTAGTCTCTTTATTTTTTTTCTGAAAACCCTGTTTACATTGACGTTACGTAAGGGTGTATAGTTAGTTTTGTCAGGAGGTATTACCGTGGAATATACAGTGCAAAAACTAGGAAAGCTGGCAGGTGTTAGTTCTAGAACATTACGATATTATGATGAAATTGGTATTCTTAAGCCGGCAAGAATCAATTCATCAGGGTATCGTATATATGGTCAAGCGGAAGTGGATCGATTACAGCAAATTTTGTTTTATCGTGAACTAGGAGTAAGCTTAGAAAGCATAAAGAAGATTGTGACGGCACCTGCCTTCGATGGAGCTCTTGCACTTAAAGAACACCGTGAGAAGCTTTTGACCAAACGAGAGCAGTTAGATCAGCTCATATTGAATGTGGAGAAGACAATTGCTTTAACGGAAGGGAGACTAACTATGTCCGATCGAGAAAAGTTTGAAGGCTTTAAACAGCGTATGATAGATGAGAATGAGAACAAATATGGGAAAGAAATTCGGGAAAAATACAGTGATGAAACGATTAATAAATCGAATCAAAAAGTAAAGGGAATGACAGAAGAGCAGTATGAAGAAGTGACCAAGCTTGCTAATGATATTACTGAAACATTAAGTGAGGCTTTACAAACAGGTGACCCTTCAGGAGAATTAGCTCAAAAAGCAGCAGCGTTACATCGTGAGTGGCTGTGCTATTATTGGGACACGTATTCTAAAGAAGCCCATGCGGGTCTAGCACAAATGTATGTGGATGATGAGCGTTTCACTGCTTATTATGATAAAGATCAACCGGGTACTGCTGAATTTTTACGTGATGCGGTCCTTATTTATACCGGGATGAAAAAGTAATAATAAGTGTAGAAATCCCCTATTGGCATTTTAGCTAATAGGGGATTTTTCCGGAGATAAAGAAGGTTGCATGGTGTCTAGCTCCAGCGCCCAGCTCCGTATGGACTCCCTACGATAAGTCAA
>NZ_JBALMO010000036.1:14044-26701 GCF_036963345.1 Bacillus sp. JJ722 | reverse complement strand
TTTCCTATATCTCAGTCGGTGGTCTCCAGTCCATACGGAGCTAACCGTGCGCTTGCGCTTTTCTATGTCTAACCTTACACCTGTTATGCTCGGTCATAAGCCACCCCATTTTGGAAACCAAAAGAGGGTTTTCAAGAATGGTTTGTCTTATGCCTGCCGCATAACTCCTTTTAATTAGAAGTAAGACAAAGAAGAGGTTCATTAATTAAAAGGACCGGTGACGGTATTTCATTAGTAGTTTGCTAATACAATCAAATTGTGTATAATTTGAATGAGAATGATAATCATTGACGATTAAAAGGGGATAGTTATGGATAACAATACACTATTTGATGTTACTATTATTGGTGGAGGACCAGCTGGTTTATATTCAGCTTTTTATAGCGGTCTCAGAGGAATGAAAACAAAAATTGTTGAGTTTCAATCTGAATTAGGTGGTAAATTACACGTATATCCGGAAAAGATGATATGGGACGTTGGCGGAATGACACCAATGCCTTGCGCTCAATTAATAAAACAAATTGTACAACAAGGTTTAACTTTTGATCCTGAAGTCGTGCTTAATGAAAAAATCATTTCAATTACGAAAGGATCTGATGGTAGTTTTACCTTACGATCGGATCGTGGTAATGAGCATTATTCAAAAACAATAATTGTAGCTATTGGTGGTGGAATTTTAAAACCGCAAAAATTAGATATTGAAGGAGCCGAGCGCTTTGAAGTAACTAATTTAAATTACACTGTAAAATCGCTACAACGTTTTAAAGATAAAGTGGTTTTAATTTCAGGCGGGGGCAACTCGGCTATTGATTGGGCAAATGAATTAGAGCCGATTGCTAAAAAAGTTTATTTAACATATCGTAAAGAGAATTTAAATGGCCATGAAGCACAAATTTCTCAGTTATTAAAGAGCTCGGCTGAGTGCTATTTAAATACAACTATTACAAAACTAATCGCAAATGAACAGCAAACGCAAATAGAGACTGTTGAATTAACTCATACAGAAACGAATGAAAAAACAACTGTAGTTGTGGATGAAGTAATTATTAATCATGGATATGAGCGAGAATCGGAGTTATTAGGAAATAGTAATTTAGCTATCGATCTAGTTGATGATTACTATATTGCAGGAACGCCAAACGGGCAAACTTCTCTTCCAGGTTTATTTGCAGCGGGGGATATTGTCGCATACGATGGAAAGGTTCATTTAATAGCAGGGGCTTTTCAAGATGCAGTAAATGCAGTTAATAAGGCAAAGCAATATATAGAGCCCGAAGCACATGCTAGCGCAATGGTATCTTCTCATAATGATGTTTTTAAAAAACGCAATCGTGAGTTAATTACTCAAATGTTCAGTTGAATCATAAATAAAAGAGACAATCACAAAAAATGGATGTTTGGATTGTCTCTTTTTTATATTTCAGAAAAGCAATTTATGCTTGTTGCTCATATATTTTCACGATTTCAACGATGACATTTGTCGCTTTCTCCATATTATCAACAGAAATGTACTCATAACGACCATGATAGTTTTCCCCACCTGTAAAGACATTCGGTGTAGGAAGTCCCATATAAGATAGTTGGGAGCCGTCTGTACCACCACGAATCGGTTGAATAATTGGTTCAATATCTAAGTTCTTCATTGCTTGATGAGCGATATCAACAATATGTTTTACAGGCGTAATTTTCTCACCCATATTGTAATATTGATCATTTAAATCAAGAATAATTCGATCTTCTCCATATTTTGCTTGTAAATCCGCTGCAATGCGCTCAATTGTAGCCTTGCGAGCTGCAAAAGCTTCTTTATCAAAATCACGAATGATATATTGTAATGTTGTTTCTTCCACGTCACCATTGAAAGCAAGAAGGTGGTAAAAACCTTCATAACCATCTGTAAATTCTGGCGCTTCGTTTGCCGGTAATTGACTTTGGAACTCCATTGCTATTTTTGTAGAGTTAATCATTTTGCCTTTGGCTGTTCCTGGATGCACATTTTTACCTTTAATCGTTACCTTTGCGCCAGCCGCATTAAAGCTTTCATATTGCAATTCTCCTAATGGTCCTCCATCCATTGTGTAAGCGTATGTTGCATTGAAGGCTTCAACATTGAATTTGTGTGGACCTTTTCCAATCTCTTCGTCCGGTGTGAAAGCAACACGGATTTTTCCATGCTTAATTTCAGGATGTTGAATAAGGTATGCCATTGCAGTCATAATTTCTGCGATACCAGCTTTGTTATCCGCACCTAGTAGTGTTGTTCCATCTGTAGTAATAAGGGTATGGCCTTTGTAATTAGCTAACTCTGGGAATGCTGATGGAGACATAATAACTTGTAGATCTTTGTTTAGTACAATATCGTTTCCATCATAATCTTCTACAATTTGTGGGTTTACATTAGCACCTGTCATATCTGTTGCTGTATCCACATGTGCTAGGAACCCGATTGTTGGGATTTCTTTATCAGAATTAGCGGGTAAAGTAGCCATAACATAACCATTTTCATCGATTGTCACTTCACTCATGCCAATTTGTTTTAACTCTTCTACAAGCATATTTGCTAACGTTAGTTGACCGGGTGTAGATGGGCAAGTTGTACTGTCGCTATTGGATTGTGTATCTACTTTGACATATGTAATAAATCGTTCAACCATTTCATTTCGCATAGTTAGATTCTCCTTTTGTTTTTACTAATTATTTTATCACTTGTTAGGGGATATGAAGCTATTGCTTTCGAAAAATATATAGTACACGTTCATTTAAAGTTCAAATCTATCCGAAGAAACAACCTTTCATATTATTTTAATATATTTTTCTGCTTGTTATACTATGCAATTTAATGCCGTGTACGACAAATATTTTGTTGTAACAAAAAACGTGTCTAGTAAGGATGCATATTTTCTATTGGGAAATATGTGATAATGATAGTAGTAATATTCCTTGATGAATGAGGTGAGTCAATGAAGCTAGAAAGATTATTATCTATTTTGTTATTGCTATTAAAAGAAGAACGTATTACAGCGGATTTTCTAGCCGAACGCTTTGAAGTGACAAAAAGAACGATTTATCGTGATATGGAATCGCTTATGGTTGCAGGAATTCCAATTGTAACCTATAGCGGAAAAGGTGGAGGCTATGCTTTATTAGAGTCGTATAAGCTCACGGTATTTACTTTCTCAGACGAGGAAAAACAATTATTATTACATAGCTTAGATTATAGAAAAGAATTATTAGAGGATAATAATGCTGAAGAATTGCAGGGGAAAATCCAACAATTATCACCAGAAATTCAACCTGCATCGCTTCGTTTATCGAGCCCTTCAATTTATCGACCAGAAGTTGATCAAGAAATAAAAGAACGAATGCAGTCCATAACAACAGCCATAAATTTGGAGAGGGAAGTGTCTTTTGTTTATGTAAGTTATAAAGGAGAAAGTACGGATCGTACCGTACGTCCGACAGCTATTGTATTGCGTAATGGAAGTTGGTATATGGAAGCCTTTTGCTATTTACGTGGTGAAGAACGCGTATTTAAGCTGACAAGAGTTCGTAAACTACAGATGATTGAACTTCAGACAACGATAATGACTGAAGCTTCAAAAGAAAGAATAGATACGAAACCGAATCAATCGCCTATTAATGTTCGTTTACAGTTTTCTAAAAGTAAGCTTGGCATCGTATATGATTATTTTAGTCTCAGCGAAATTAAAGAAATGACAGAGGAGCACGTAATAGTAGAATTTCCGTACCACTTTGATTATGCTATTATTCCGTTTATACTCAGTTTTGGAGATGCTGTGCGAATTCTCGCACCAAGCGACTTGATTGAGACGCTTCATCTTGAAATAAATAAAATTGCAAACATTTATAAAAGCTGACAGACTGATGTCAGCTTTTCTTTGTTATGGTTAATACAAAAGAAAGGATGGTACTTTATGAACTATACAATTGTAGAACTCAATCAAAAGATGGTAGCAGGAATCGCCATTCGTACAACAAACGAAAATGGTCAAGCTATGCAAGATATAGGTACAACTTGGCAAACATTCATTGGAAATAATGTAATGGAACGAATTCCAAATCAAATCGATCATAAAGCTTATGGTGTGTATAGTAATTATGAAAGTGATGCTTCTAAGCCATATGACTTTTTTGCTGGCGTGGAAGTAAGCAAAGAAGATGTAGTCGAAGGGGTTCAATATATGACCATTCCTCAAGGAAGTTATGCAAAGTTCACGGTGGTTGGACATATGCAGAAAGCAGTAGGGGAAGCTTGGGAAATAATCTGGGGAATGGATTTACCAAGAGCGTATGTATGTGATTTTGAAGTATATCATAATGATTCTAGTGATATGAATAACCAAACAATTGATATATATATTTCATTGCAATAACCGCTTTATTTAATTGTAGTGGTATAAAAGGCTGTTCATAGTCAGTGTATTTCTGACTTGAACAGCCTTTTATCAATATCTAATCTAGTACTACTTTTTTATTCGGATTTTCCAAGAATTCAAACAGCATCTGAAGTTGTGACTCTGTATTTCGAGCCGTTGAAAGAGTAGGTAATTCATCTTTTCCAAAGAATGCAATATCTACTGTTTCGATGCTTGGTGTGGCACATCCACCTATAATGGTGCATTGAATAAATAGTTTGTACACGTGATAAGCAGAAGGTGGATGATGGTGATGGGGCCGAGTGTTATCTAGCACGGCCAGTAGTTTATTCGCAACTGCATCATATCCTGTTTCCTCTTTAATCTCTTTAACGGCAACCTCTGAAGGTGAGTAACCAACATCCCCCCAACCGCCTGGAAGTGACCACTTACCATCTGATTTTTCTTTAACTAATAAAATTTTATGATCTTGAAATATAACGGCTCGTATATCTACCTTTGGTGTTTGATAGCCTTTTTCGTTGGTGAATAAATCTTTGACGATTTCCATGTCTAATTTCGTGTACATACTCATTATTTCAGCACTTAACTCTCGTAGTTGCTGAAACCTTTCAATATCGTATACATCCTTGGAATAGGCTAATCCTGCTTGAGAGATTGATTGAATTTGCTTTGCCCATTCTAACCATTTGAGACTCATAATAATCCCTTCTTCTTTAGCTTTCTTCATATTCTACTACCCTTTCCATTTTGGTAGAGAAACATTCTTTTATAAATAGTATATGTCAAAATTGGAAAAAAAGAGTAGACACAAATAGTGTATTAGTGTAATAATACATTCATATACTGTACTAACTAGGTAATACACTATTATGTGGGAAAGGAGGTATGGACTTGAAGTTAGAGTTAAACAACAGAGAACCAATTTATTTACAAGTTGTTACACATTTTAAGCAAAGAATCGCAATTGGTGAGCTAATAGCTGGCACAGAAATACCATCACGTAGAGAATTAGCTGTCATGTTAAACATCAACCCAAATACAGTTCAAAAAGCGTATAAAGAAATGGAGGATCAAATGTTGATAGAGACAGAAAGAAATTTTCCAAGTCGAATTACAAAGGATGAGGTTGTATTGAAAGAAGTCCGCAAAGAATTAGTGAAAGAAGCGACTGTTCAATTTGTAGAGACAATGAAGCGTATTGCGGTGTCGGAAGAAGAAATTGTGCAATCAGTGAAAGAGGTTTATAAAACGGGAGAACTGAAGTAAGGAGGTAGCTTGAATGATAGAAGTTAAAGGAATTTCGAAAAAATATCGCTTTAAGCATGTATTAAGTGATGTTTCTTTCTCGGTGAAAAAAGGCGAAATTACATGTCTCATTGGGGTGAATGGAACCGGGAAATCTACTACATTGAAAGCCATTCTAGGCATCACGCCATTTACTAACGGTGATATTACTGTTGATGGTGTGAGTGTGAAGAAGAAGCGTAGTGATAACATCGCCTATGTCGCTGATCATATGACAATGTTAGGTTCTATGAAAATTAAGCAGGCATTTCAATACATGAAAGATTTTTATCCACGTTGGAATGAAGAACGTGCAGAAGAGCTAGTGAATTTTTTCAAAATGAATGTCGAGCAAAAAATCGGAGAGTTATCGAAAGGAAATGCGGCAAAAGTTAGCTTGATTCTAGGATTATCTTTAAATACAGACTATATTTTACTGGATGAACCATTCTCTGGTGTTGATATGTTTGCCAAAGAGAAAATTCGCGAATTGTTTTCAACACCATTCTTTGAAGGACGCGGTGTGTTGTTAACGACACATGAAATAGATGAAGTAGAACATCTATTAGATCGGGTTGTCATTTTAAATGACGGTGTAATCGCACAAGATTTCTACACAGAACAAGTGCGAATCGATGAAGGAATGTCTGTCATTGATAAGCTGCGGGAGGTGTATGAAGGATGAAGAATTACTTGAAATTAGTAGACTTTGAGTTGAAGAGATTTTGGAAGGTTTATGCAGCTTTGCTTAGTTTAATTGTGGTTGTGGAGTCTGTAACTCTCATATTGAATGCGTACGGTCTAAAGAGAAGTGTTGAGAAAGCTGAAAGAAAAGGGAGTATTCCCGAACAGTTACCGTTAGAAATTTTGACGGATTCAATTCTCTTTATGTCTCCTATTGTCATTTGTTTAGCTGTATTGTTAATTTATATGTTCTTTACATGGTATCGTGAATGGTTTGCAAAGAACACATTCGCCTTTCAAGTATTAATGCTTCCTTTCAAGCGAATGTCAGTATTTTATGCCAAATTAACTTCTTTGCTGTTATTCATCTTTGGCTGTATAGCTGTTCAACTAGCTATGTATCCAGTGCTAAACGCTCTTTATAAAGCAATTGTACCGGAAGCTGGAAGAGTAGATGGAACACTTATTTCATGGATTAGTGGAAGCGAGATTTTACAAGTTTTAATTCCGGTAATGTTTGAAGACTTTGTATTGCTTTATGGAATAGGCATTACAAGCGTTCTCGTTATTTTCACAATCATTCTCATAGAACGAAGCTTTCGTATCAAAGGAATCGTGCTCGGTGTTGTTTACGGAATATTTAGTTTTATGCTATTAGTTCTTCCATCGATTTTGCAGGATTTCTTATCCTTATATCAAAATGAACTTTTGATGGCAATTTCAGTAAGTGTGGTCATTCTTGTCGTGCTATCACTATTCATTAGTACATATTTAATGAATAAGAGAATTTGGGTATAAGGAGGGGCAGATGATGAAAAGATATAGCGCAGCTATTGTATTTACGGTTATTGTGTCAGTAAGTATTGTTTGCTATTATGCGTTTTTTTCGGTTAGAGATGAAACGATAAAAAATATACCCATTCAAACGGTTATGGGTGATGCCAAAGAAATAAAAGATGTAAGTATCTGGGGAGAGGGGCATGTAAACAATGTTCCGAGTACATTGAATATTAGTAAAAATAATGTCTCTGTACAGCCGAAGTCTATAGTTAATCAATTCTTTACATTTAATGAATTAAATAGGGAAACCATTACAAGAATGGAATTGCAAGACCAATATAGAAGCTTTATGAGAGGAAAGAATGGATGGGACTTTTATGAAGATAAAAGTTTGCTAATTACGGCTATGCCAGATGAAACAATGGAACAAGTAGAAGTACACTATTTTGATAAAATTACAAATAAAAGTCATGATTTTGCTGTAGATTTGCCGAATGATTATATTCCATATGAATATATAGGAGTAGAAGAAGTACAATTAATAGGACAACAAGTAGCGATTATGATGACGGGTCATAAAGAGGAAGATATGGATGTATTTATGGTTCATATCAATTTAAAACAACAAAAGGTTGTCGATAGTAATGTAGTATTTAGTACGGAACTTCTTGATGGTAAGAAGCAAGGAGATTCAAGTTTCTCCTATTACTTTTTTTTAGAAGATTTTGAGTCCGCTACGCATATTCCTTTTATAGTAGAGAATCATCAAGATGGGCAATCTATATTTACTTTATACACTGTTGATATGTTAAAGGGTACTACTACAGAAATGAAATTGCCAGAAAAAATTATATCAGTTGAGCAGATCTACTCAAAAGCAAATCATTTCTATTTTGTTTCAGCAACAACGGGAACATTTTATGACATAGACTTGGAGAATAATAAAGCTACAAAGGTTCTACAAGATAATAATCTGAAAGGGGTTACTATTTCAGATACTATTGTAAAAGACAATCAAGCTTACTTACTCCAAAATACTGTTGAACAAGAAAAGAATAAAGTTAAAATTATGAAAATTGATATGATAACAAAAGAAAAATTATATGAAGGTTATATTGACTCCGAAAGTATTAATCCTAATGAACCTATGTCTGACGTTATGCTGGATACAATTGTAATAAATTAAATTATCTTACCGTATACTTTGACTAATCGGTAGGAACAAAGACTAGAGTATTGTTACCCTAGTCTTTGTTATTTCCCAACAAAAAACGCAAACCAAATGAAATTCAGTTTGCGTGATAAGAATGAAGTTTATTTTTTTGCTGCTTTTTCTGAGAATTGAACAACATGAGAATGATCTTCTTCTTCTGAGAACTTGTCTTCGTCTTCTGATTTCGGTCCGCTTACATAGTGATAGAACATAGCCATGAAAACAGCCCCACCCACCATATTACCTAATGTTACAGGGATTAAATTGTGGATTGCTTTACCGATTGAAATCGTATCAGGATGATCTACAATAAGAGCAATAGCAAATGTACTCATATTTGCAATACTATGTTCGTAACCTGAAACGAAGAATCCGAATACTAAAAGCATCATTGTAAATATTTTCGGTCCGTCGCCTTTTAATGTCATTGGCACATAGAATGCTAAACATACAAGCCAGTTACACAGGATGGCACGGAAGAATAATTCCATTGTTGAAGCATTCATCTTTCCTGAGGCTACGCTCATTAAGAATCCGTTCACGTCGGATGAAGCAAATAATCCAGTTAAGAAAATGAAACCAGCAAAGATTACCGCTCCAATAAGGTTACCGCTATAGGTTGCTATCCACATTTGTACCACTTTTGACCAAGACATTTTGCCGCGAAGAGCTGCATATGTGAAGTAAAAAGTATTACCAGTGAACAAATCACCACCTGCATAAGCAATAAGAACAATAGCTGTACCGAATGTTAAAGCAGCGATTGGATAAGCGAATGGAGAATGTTCTAAATAGAATAAGTTCCCTGATTTAAAAGCAATGATTACACCGAATCCGATAAATCCACTTGCTAACATGGCACGTAATAAATATTTAATAATGCTTTGATCAAAAACCTTTTGTTTTTTTAATGCCAATTTCTCGACATCACGAAGAGCTGTATGTTCCATGTTTCCTCCTACTATCTATAATATTGTTATTGTAGCCAAGTATGTTTCTTAGTATGTAGCCCTATATGTGAATTAGTGAGCATATGAAGATAGGACGAATCGTATAGAAATAAATGGCAAAAATGAATGGATTTAAAATTCAAACTACCATTAATAATACCACTTTTTCTTTTCATTATATAGATAAAAGAATAATTTACCGATTCATATTACTTGACAAACGGTTTGGGTTTGTTGTAAGCGCATTCAATTTTGTGTATAACATTTAAGAAATTCTTAAGATTTATACTCCTACTATTTTAAGATTTCCGGGCTACATTATAAGTAAGAATTGAAGATGGTATACTTTGATAGGAGGGAGGTTGAAACGATGACAACGTTCAACGTACTAGTAGTAGATGATGATCAAGATATCCGTGATGGAATCGAAATATACTTAAAGAATGAAGGTATTTCTGTCATTAAAGCGGCAGATGGTATTGAAGCGCTAGAGAAGCTTCATGAACATAGTATTCACTTAATTATATTAGATGTAATGATGCCAAGAATGGATGGTATATCTACGACATTTAAAATTCGGGAGAAGAAAAATATACCGATTATAATCTTGAGTGCAAAAAGTGAAGATACGGATAAAGTATTAGGATTACAAATTGGTGCGGATGATTATGTTACAAAGCCTTTCAATCCACTAGAACTTATCGCAAGAGTTAAATCACAACTGCGTAGGTATGTGACGCTTGGTACTTATGAAGGTGTTAAGAAACAAATTGATTTACATGGATTAACACTTGATGAAGATGCCAAGCAGGTAGAGGTAAATGGAGAGGCGGTAAAACTCACTCCGATTGAGTATAAAATTGTAGAGCTTTTGATGAAAAATGCCGGTCGTGTATTTTCAATCAATGAAATATATGAAATTGTTTGGAACGAACCTGGATTTAATGCGGAAAATACGGTTGCAGTACACATCCGGAAAATTCGAGAAAAAATTGAGATTGATCCAAAAAATCCGCGATATTTAAAGGTGGTTTGGGGAATTGGATATAAAATGGAGAAATAAAAAGTTAGTCTTTATAATTTTGCTATTATTTAGTTTTGGATGTAGTATATTTTTCGCAAATTTAATATCAAGTAATGAATTTTTGAAAAAAGATTATTTCGGAACAAATCGCTTTCATAGTGAATATAATACTTTTCTTAATTATTTAAGTACGTACCAGTTATCTGAGGTTGATCCAGCAAAACTGAAGAAACAAATTACCGTTTCTGATGAAGAAATAAAACAACACCGATTCGAGTATGGAGATTTATCAGTACAAGTAACAAATATTAATGAGCAATATAATCCACGTATCAGTGAAGCAAAGAAGATGGGAAATAATGAAGTAGCAACCATATTGGAAAAAGAACGTGATGATAAAATTAAAGACATAACAATGAATTTTACGAGTGATGAACATGTACGTAAGAAAATAATCGCTCAAAAAGAAAAGCAAATTGATGAAGCTTTTCAAGACTATCAAATAAATCGAAGAGATTTAAATCCATATAATGATGTTTTTCAATATTATTTAGAAGACGAACAGACTGGTAAAGTTTATACGTCTTTAAATAGCGAGGAAGCTAAATCGTACCGAACTATATTTACGGATAAAAGTATGCTCTATATGAAGAAGTATGGTATGAGCAACAAATCGCTAGTGATGGAGAATGATACTATTACTACGCAATTACCCATAACTTCAGATGATTGGTATAACCATATCGGTTACTTTAACGAAGAGTATCTTTTTGCAAATCCTGATTTAGATAGTGAACAAATGAATGAAAGTGAATCAAGTGTTCGAACATTTAAAGGTTATATAGGTATACCGAAAAACACTTCAACTTCCGAACAAATTATTAAGAATACCAATAATTATAATCATGTGCAGCTTATTTTTATTAGTTGCCTAATTATTGGTTTGATTGCTATGGGAAGTAGCTTATATATCATCAAGCGAAGAGGCATAATGCCAACGATTCATCTAGTGAATTGGGCATGGTATAATCGTATACCAATAGATATGCGCTTAGTCTTACTAATCATCACGGGTTTATATACAGTTATGGTGTACTCATGGCTCAACATTTATGATTATGAAAATGCCATAGATTCTTTAATACCTTATGTTTTTATCAGTACATGTTTGTTAGCTTTAGGAATAGTGCAGATTGCTTCAAGTATAAATAGTGTCATTGAAAAAGGGTACGACGAAGAGATAAAAAGAGCTCTTGTTATTAAAATGTATTGTTTTATAAAAGATGCGTTCTTGGATCGTAGTATCGGTATGCAAATACTAATGTTATTAGTTATTGTACCTGGTTTTGGCTTAGCAACAGGTTTTCTATTAGCAATAGGTTCTACGTCAGCTCCTGAGGTTGTACTTGTATTTGGTACAATTGTATTAATTGTAGGTATTCCTATCTTGTATATTATCTTTAAACATGCGGGTTATTTAAATCGTATCATTCAAGCTGTTCATGCGATGGCAAATGGCGTAAATGAACCAGATTTAGAGATTAAAGGGAAGTCTACATTAGCTTCATTTGCAAATGATGTGAATTTGTTAAAACAAGGTGTGAAAACATCACAAAGAGAACAAGTGAAAAGCGAACGGTTAAAAACAGAGCTCATTACAAATGTAAGCCATGATTTACGTACACCGTTGACTTCGATTATCACATATACAGATTTGCTCAAATCAACGGATGTAACAGATGATGAGCGCCAAAGTTATATTGAAATTATCGATCGTAAATCTAAGCGCTTGAAAGTATTGATTGATGATTTGTTTGAAGCGTCAAAAATGGCGACTGGAAATATTGAATTGTATAAAAGCAAAGTAGATCTTGTTCAACTATTACAGCAAACATTGGCGGAACATGATGAAGAAATAGCTTCTTCACAATTACAGTTTAGAGTTTCACACGATCAACAGCCTATTGATGCAATAGTAGATGGCCAGAAGTTGAATCGAGTATTTGATAATTTAATATTGAATATATTGAAGTATTCATTGCCACACTCAAGGGTGTATATAGCAGTGAAAAATAAAGAAAATGAAGTAGAAATATCATTTAAAAATGTTTCACATTATGAGCTGGGTTGCAATGTAGAAGAGTTGTTTGAACGCTTTAAGCGTGGGGATCAATCACGTCAAACGGAAGGGTCAGGACTGGGCTTAGCTATTGCTAAATCGATTATTGATTTGCACGATGGGGTATTAGATATAGATGTTGACGGTGATTTATTTAAAGTAACCATTAAGTTAAGAAAACGCTGATATGTAACAAGAAGAGC
>NZ_JBALMO010000036.1:2471-14035 GCF_036963345.1 Bacillus sp. JJ722 | reverse complement strand
GCTCTTCTTGTTACATATCCTTACGCTCTTTACGTTTTTTCATGTACCAAACGATGACAAGAATTCCTAAGATGGCAAGTATAGCATAGACAACATTTGAGAAAATGTCCATGTAGCCAACAATTTCATGCCAGTTTGAACCTACGGCAGCTCCCACATTTACCAAGATCGTATTCCAGACAAGGGTTCCGATTGTTGTGAGTAAGAGGAATAAACCAAAGTTCATATTGGACATCCCAGCAGGAATAGAAATTAAACTTCTAATTAAAGGAATCAAACGGCAAAATAGAACCGTCCATATGCCATACTTATCAAACCATGCGTCGGCACGATATAAATCATCTTTTGTTAGACGTAATATACGACCATATCGATCAATAATTTTTTCTAAGCGTTCGACATCTAACAGTCGACCGATACCGTAAAGAAGAATGGCTCCTATAACAGAACCGGCCGTGGAAACCATGATAACTCCTGTTACAGTAAGGTTTGTTTTTTCGGTCATAAATCCACCAAAGGTTAGAATAACTTCAGATGGAATAGGGGGGAATATATTCTCTAATGCAATTAATAGAAACACTCCCCAATATCCAAACTGATCCATTACATCCATAATCCAAGCTTCCATTGTTGTACTCCTTTTTATTCTCTACACCTCTGATAAGTAAGAGGCTTATTTTCAATTCTACATTTGGATCACTTTAAGAAATCCGCATTAAAGTTTGTCCAAATATTACTTATATTTAACCTTATTACCATAAATAAGCAAGTATAACCGCTTTTTTATATCTTTGACATTATCGATTGTTTGAATGTTTGTCTAGTTTTTTATAGAAGGTAAATCCTTCTATGTTAAAAGGTTTTTTTCCTTATACCTAGAATTATGTAATGAAGAATATCATTGTTTTTCTAGGAGGATACCAATGAATCTAAAGCATGTGTACTTCTTCACCGGATTTCCGGGGTTTTTAGCTACTAGGCTTATAAAAGGAATGTTAAAAAGAGACGAATGTTTTGAGAGAGCATATTTATTAGTCTTGCCAGCACTTCAAGATCAGGCAAAGAAGAATGCTCATCAAATAGAGCAAGAACTCAATCTATCTTCAGGTACTTTACATGTTGTAGTTGGTGATATTACGAAGCCTAATTTAGATTTAGAGACGTCTTTTGATCGTGAAAAAGTAACGCATGTATTTCATTTGGCAGCCATCTATGACTTAGCAGTTCCGAAAGATATTGCTTATACCATTAATGTTACCGGAACGAAGCTAGTAAATGATTGGGTATTAACATTATCGAATATACAAAGATATATTTATTTTAGCACAGCATACGTAGCAGGAACGAGAGAAGGCGTTTTATTAGAAACGGAATTAGTTAAGCCGCCATCTTTTAAGAATTACTATGAAGAAACGAAGTATGAAGCTGAAGTGTTAGTAGAAGCCTTGAAGCAGCAAGTACCAACCACCATTATTCGACCGGGAATTGTGAAAGGTCATTCTTTAACAGGTGAAACTGTTAAGTTTGATGGCCCGTACTTTATTCTTAATACATTACGTGCAATCGGATCTCTTCCGTTTAAACCATATATAGGAAAATCAACGTCGAAAATTAATTTAGTACCAGTAGATTTTGTTATTGAAGCTACTTCTTACTTAGCTCTATATGAACAAGGCGCGGGGAAAACCTATCATTTAACAGATCCTAACCCTTATAGCGCAACGGAAATATATGAAATGCTAGTTCAAGAAATGTATAAAGTGAAGCCAAAGGGAGTCATTCCTATTTCTTGGTGCAAAGCTTTTCTTTCCCTAGCGCCAATTCGAAAGTTTCTTTATACAGAGCAAGAAACGATTGATTATTTTACGTGGAAGGGTCATTTTGATTCCCGTATAGCACAGGAAGATTTATTAAAAGCTAACATTGTCTGCCCTGATTTCAAAGCAGGTGTAAAGGTTATGGTTCAATATTATAAGCAACACGAGAATAATCCGAATTATCATGTACAGATCCGTTGATTAACCGCAAATACAAAAGCATGGCTTTTTCATTCAAGCCATGCTTTTTGTGTGAGAGGGGTATAGCTTTATACCGCTTCTTTATTATTGGTAGCGACTTCTAATGGAGGAGTGAATTCATTTTCCATTTTGGAAACAACTACAGTTGCTACACCATTTCCGATTAAGTTAGTAATCGCACGTGCTTCAGACATAAATCGGTCGACACCTAGTAATAAGGCAATTCCTTCTACTGGAATCATTGGGAATGCTGCAAGTGTAGCAGCTAATGTGATAAAACCAGAGCCAGTAACACCAGCAGCTCCTTTTGATGTTAGCATTAAAACTCCTAATAGAGTAAGCTCTTGCCAAATTGTTAAGTCAATGCCGTATGCTTGTGCGATGAAAATAGCTGCCATTGACAAATAGATTGAAGTTCCATCCAGGTTGAAAGAGTAGCCAGTAGGTATAACAAGGCCAACTACTTGTTTTGAACATCCATAATCCTCTAAACGTCTCATCATACCAGGTAGAGCGGATTCTGAAGAAGATGTTCCAAGAACAAGCATGATTTCTTCTTTAATATAAGCCATGAATTTGAAGATACTAAAGCCGTAGAATTTCGCAATGCCACCTAAAATGAAAACGATAAATAGGAACATTGTGATGTAAACAGATCCCATTAACTTACCTAATGAAATAAGTGAACCAAGTCCGAAGTTTCCAATTGTATAAGCCATTGCTCCGAATGCAGCGATAGGTGATAGTTTCATAACCATGTTTACGATTTTGAAGAATATTTCTGCTATATTTTCAAAGAAAGTAATAACGGGTTTTGACTTATCTCCAAGAGAGGCAGCCGCTAATCCGAATAATACCGCCGAGAATAATACAGGGAGAAGTTGACCACTAGCTAACGCACCGACTACGTTCTCAGGAATAATGCTTAAAACAAAGTTAACGAATCCATGTTCACTTTCAGAAGCTTGTTGTGTATATTGTGAAACATCTCCCGCTTCAATTCCTTCTGTGTTTAGCCCTTTACCTGGCTGTACTAAATTAACAACGATAATACCGATTGCTAACGCTAGAGTTGAAACGATTTCAAAATATAGTAGCGCTTTTCCGCCAATTTTTCCGACCTTTTTGAGATTTCCCATACTGCCGATACCGATGACAACAGTTAGGAAGATAATTGGTGCAATCAGCATTTTGATTAATTTAATAAAGATATCAGCTAGCACTTTAAGCTGTGCACCAAATTCAGGGAATATAGCTCCCAATAGAATCCCGAGGATAATACCAGTTATAACTTGAACCGTTAGATTCTTAAAATTTATCTTCATAGCTAACCCTTCTTTCGTATAATTGTTGTTACCGCTTTCATATGTGTTTTCATAATAACGGATAATGACAATCAATTGGTTTTATGGTTATAAAGGTCTTTTTGTTCTTTTTGGTCTCAAATAAAATAAGGACTCTACCCCGTAAAAGAGTAAAGTCCTTTATTGTACGTTTTTATAATTATGGCTTTAATTCATCTTGAATTTGCTTAATGAGTTCTGGGTTGATCGTTGCTTCATATTGCTGGTATAGTGGCTCCCACTTATTTCTCCAGGCCTTCTGTTGTGCTTGAGTAAGTGTAAAAATAGTCATTGAAGAGTTCTTTTTAATCTTTACTAAATCATTTTTATTCATTTGTTCAGATTGCTTCATATTCCACAATGTAGCCTCATTCAAAGCCTCTTGAATTTTCCCTTGAATATCTTTAGGGAGGCTGTTCCAAAATTCTTCGTTCATCATGACGGCATAACCTAAAACACCGTGATTGCTTATAGTCATATATTTTTGCACTTTATAAAAGCCTTTTGAATATATGTTAGATGCGGTATTTTCTTGCATATCAATATCATTTTGTTCTAGTGTGGAGAATACTTGATCAAAACCGATTTCCTTAGGCCTAGCATCTAATAAACGAAATTGTTGTTGAAGCATGTCGCTAGGCATGGTTCTAACCTTTAATCCTCTAAAATCTTGTGCATCTATTAACGGTGTTTTGTTGGAAGTCATTTGCTTAAAACCATTAATCCAAAATGCCAGTCCTTTACTATCTAATTGGGTGAGCATATCAAGTAATTTTTCACTTGTTTCACCGGTAAAAACCTTTTGAATAGCATCATAATCATTTAAGAGGTATGGTAAATCAAGAACTTGCCACTCTGGAATCATTTTTGTGATTTTTGAGTAAGAGGGAGCAATCATTTGGATATCACCATTTTGTAAAGCGGGAACTTCCTCATCGTCTGAATAAAGCATGCTATTTGGATATACTTCAACTTTAACTTTACCGTTCGTTTTCTGTTCCACAAGTTTTGCAAACTTATTTGCTGTCAATCCTTTTGGGGTATTTTCGGCCACTACATGGCTGAAGTTAATAACAATCTGATCGTTGAGTCCTGTTTGTTCATGATCAACGGGTAAGACAGAATCTTTCCCAAAATAATGTTGATATCCTAAGAACGTTAATACTAAAATAATTACTACCATAGAGGTGCTCATAAAAAATTTCAACTGATCATCTCACCTTTTCGTTTCGAATCTTCTTAATATTGTAACATATTTGGAAGTGTTACAATGATTGTGGAAGTTCATTCATAGATTAAGAAAGGATTTATGAGCATGAATCGTATTTCAATACATTGGAAGATTATGAGTTTTACATTCTTCATTATGGCTTTCTCGTTTCTAATAGCAGGTATTTTTGTATTAAATAATATTATGCAGACGAAAGAAGAAGAATTAAGTAATCGTTCTATGTTAATGGCACGAACGGTAGCTGAATTACCAGAAGTGCAGCAATATTTAAAAGAGGGAGAAGCCGCTTCGAAGCAGATTAATCCAATAGTTGAAAGAATTCGTGTTATTAATAAGGCTGATTATATTGTTGTACTCAATATGGATCGAGTTCGTCTTTCACATCCTATTTCGGGAATGATTGGAACTAAATCAAAAACAGCGGATGAAAATGCTGCTTTTGTGGAACATACGTATCTATCAAAAGCTAAAGGTGAAGTAGGAACAGTGGTGCGAGCATTCGTCCCGATTATGGATAAACAGCACAAACAAATAGGTGTTGTTATCTCTGGTTATGTGCTCCCAACAATGTGGGAAATCATGTTGAGCATCAAGAAAGAAATTCTTTTTACAACTTTGTTTTCGCTTTTCTTTGGAGGGTGGGGAGCTTGGACTCTTGCTCGACATATGAAGAAGCAAATGTTTGGATTAGAGCCACATGAAATTGCTAAACTTTATGTAGAAAGAAATGAAACTTTTAACGCCATGCATGAAGGAATTATCGCCATAGACAATAATTTGGTCGTTACTATTTTTAATAATAAGGCACGAAGGATACTAGGGGTAGAGGGAGATTTAGTGGGAAAGTCAATCTATGACATTCTACCGGATACTCGTCTCCCGGAAATACTAGATTTTAATTATCCAATTTACAATAAAGAGCTGCAAATTAATAATCATAATATATTAAGCAATCGTATTCCAATAGAAGTAAACAAAATGACTGTTGGAGCTGTAGCCGTTTTCCAAGATCAAACGGAAGTGAAGAAACTAGCTGAAGAATTAACGGGAGTAAAAGCATTCGTTCAAGCTTTACGAATCCAAAATCATGAGCATAAGAACAAGCTCCATACAATTGCAGGTCTTTTGCAGTTAAGGCATTATAATCGTGCATTAGAATATATCTTTCAAGTGAAAGAAGAACAGGAAGAGTTAACAAAATTCCTAGATGAAAAAATAAAAGATGATAATCTATCAGGGTTATTGCTTAGTAAAATCGGTCATGGCAAAGAATTAGGAATTACTGTTGAAATAGATCGCAATAGTAAACTGACCCGTTTTCCGAAGGGACTTGATCACCATGATTTTGTTATCATCCTTGGAAATTTAATCAATAATGCATTTGAAGCAGTTCAGATGGATGAGAATGAAGAGAAGTACGTGTTTATTAGTTTAGATCAAGATGATGAAACGTTTTCGATATTAGTAGAAGATAACGGAATGGGTATAAATACAGAGATACTGGATGAGATTTTCTCGCAAGGGTATTCAACTAAGCAAGGTATGGGTAGAGGAATCGGCTTATATTTAATAAGCGAAATTGTTAAAAAGGGAAAAGGAACAATTCAAGTAGAAAGTGCTCCAAACGAAGGTACGAGCTTTATTATTACATTTGATATGTAGAAGGTGGTTTGTATGGAGAATATTACAGTTCTATTGATTGAAGATGATCCCATGGTGCGAGAGGTAAATCGTCAATTTATAGAAAAAGTGAAGGGGTATACGGTAATAGGATTTGCTAGTAATGGTGTTGAAGGCATCGCACAGATTGAAGCGTTAAAACCAGACCTTGTTTTTATGGACATTTTTATGCCGGAACAAGATGGACTATTGACCATTCAAAAGATTCGCGAGAAGAAACTACAAGTGGATGTCATTACAGTAACAGCTGCTAATGATATGAAAACAGTTCAACATATATTGCAATTTGGCGTCTTTGATTATATTATGAAGCCTTTTTCATTTGAAAGAATTAAGCAATCATTAGACAGCTATGTATCCTATAGACAACAAATGAGAAATAAAGTGGAAATTACACAAAATGAGTTGGATCAGATCTTACACTTTAAGAAGGTTGATTCGAAGGTAAATGAGACTGAATATTTACCAAAAGGTCTTAATCCAACTACATTAGACAAAATTGTAGATTATATTAGTTCGCAAACCGACCCTATTTCCGCTGAACAAGTATCCAAAGGTGTGGGTCTAGCTCGTGTTACGGCGAGAAGATATCTTGATTACTTAGAGAAGCAAAACAAAGTAGAAATCGTTATACAATACGGTGGTGTTGGTCGCCCAATCAATCAATATGTTGTGGTCGGTGATTAGAAGAAAAAAAGGTCGAGAGATACATACTCTCGACCTTTTATCTATGTTAAGCGGATGCTAGATTTTTCTTAAGCCAGTCTTTTCCTTCAACAAGGCGCGTTACCATCATGGCACAAACAGTGTTACCTGTACTATTAAGCAAGGTAGCAGGAGCGTCAATAATTGTACTAATAACAGCGATAATCGGTAGGGATTCTACTGGGAATCCAAAGATACTTAGTATTAGCATTTCACCAATCATACCTCCGCCAGGAATAGCACCCATTACGGCACCGACAAGGAATGAAACAACTAAAATGGTTAAGATGCTCGAAAAACTAGTCATATCTTTACCGAATAAAGCAAATAAGAAGACAATTTTCATGACGCCGCCTAAAACAGAGCCATCCTTATGTGTGTTTGCTCCAAGTGGAATAACTGTTTCAGCTATGTCTGTAGGCACTCCCATTTTCTTTGTAGAATCTAGGTTTACTGGAATGGATGCTGCACTTGAGCATGTTGCAATTGAAGTAACAGATGGCGGCAAAGCATTTTTCCAAAATACTTTAACACCAAGCTTTCCACCAGCATAGTACGCATATAATGAAAAGAAGCCAACAAAGTAAATGACTGTAAGTACAAGATATAGAATGAACACACGTGCATATCCTTCTAAGATAGATGTACCTAAATCACCGACTACAGAGGCGAAATAACACCCAAGTCCAATTGGCGCGTAGTACATGATGAAAGATACCATCTTCATCATTACTTCAGTACCAGAGGATAGGAAGTTAGCAATTGGCGTGCCTTTTTCTTTAGCAAATGCCGTTGCTAGCCCAAATAGAATAGAGAATATAATGAGTTGAAGCATGTTGTTTTTTGAAAGTAAGTCTGAGAAGTCTGAAACAGTTATTGTTTGAACAATTTTGTCTAGAAATGTTACTTCTTCAGTGGCAGTATCAACATCACTAGTTGTCATCAATTCTTTAATAGCTGTTGTATCTGTACCTTCAAGAGGATTTACGATGGAAACACCAATGATTCCAATGACACCTGCAATAGTTGCTGTTATGAAGAAGACAATTAGAATACTTCCCATGATCTTCCCCAAACGCTTCATTTCTGTCATATTAGCAATAGCTGATGCAATGCTAAAAAATACTAATGGAACAATGATCATAAACATTAAGTTTAGGAACAAGTCCCCGAATGGCTTCACAACTGAAGCTTTTTCACCAAATATGACACCTGCAATACCACCAATAATGATTCCGATTAGTAGTAGCAGTGTCATTTTATAATTATTGAAGAAGTTCCTCATATAATTCCGACCTTTCATAACTATTATTGAAACATAGTAACAAGTTCAATATATCACAAATAATTATTATATATTAAAGAATGAACAAGGTGGTGAATTTTCATCCACACTAGTTGAAAAAAATATTGTCAATAAAATAAATATAAAGAGACCAGATATGATAATCTGGTCAGATTGAAGTTTTTACCATTCACTTGCTTTGCTTACATTATATTTTAAACGAGCTTTTTAATGAAACAATTAAGTTAAATACAGTCTTTTCATCTGTAGTCAGTTTAGGATCAACATTAAAGTAGCCGTGGCGGAAGAATTGGAATTTGTCTCCACCTGTTACATCTTTCATGTTTGCTTCAACGAAACCGTCATGCACTTCTAAAGAATTTGGATTCACTTGATCCATGAATGTTTTTTCTTCAGATGATTCTTCGTTTTCTTCCGATAGAAGAGGGTTGAAGAGACGGAATTCCGCTGGAACTGCCTGTGTTGCTTCTACCCAGTGAAGCGTTCCTTTTACTTTGCGTCCTGTGAAGCCTGATCCGCTCTTTGTTTCTTGATCATATGTGCAATGAAGTTCTACTACATTGCCATTTTCATCTTTAATTACTTCTTCACATTTGATGAAATATGCATGCTTTAAGCGAACTTCGTTACCAGGGAATAGACGGAAATATTTCTTCGGTGGGTTTTCCATAAAATCTTCTTGCTCAATATAAATTTCACGAGAAAATGGAATTTGACGCATACCCATTTCTGGATTCTCTGGATTGATTTCTGCATCTAGCATTTCAACTTGCCCTTCAGGGTAGTTTGTAATAACGACTTTAAGTGGTTTTACAATACCCATTGTACGAGGCGCTTTTAATTTTAGATCTTCACGTACGAAGTGTTCGAGCATTTGAACATCTACGATACCAGATGTTTTAGCAACCCCAATTTCACGGCAGAAATTACGGATACTTTCTGGAGTGTAGCCTCTGCGACGTAGTCCAGAAATCGTTGGCATACGAGGATCGTCCCAACCATCTACAACACCTTCATCAACAAGCATTTTTAGTTTACGCTTACTCATAACTGTATCTGTTAAGTTTAAACGACCGAATTCATATTGATGTGGAGTAGCTTCTGTTTCGCAGTTTGCAATTACCCAGTCATATAATGGTCTTTGATCTTCAAACTCTAATGTACAGATCGAGTGTGTAATACCTTCAATCGCATCTTCTAATGGGTGAGCGAATGCGTACATAGGATAGATGCACCATTTGTCGCCTGTATTATGGTGAGTTGCATGTGCAATACGATAAATAACAGGGTCACGTAAGTTAATATTAGGTGAGCTCATATCAATTTTGGCACGTAATACTTTTTCTCCGTTACCGAAATTACCGTCTTTCATTTGTTCGAATAGTTCAAGGTTTTCTTCCACAGTACGATCGCGGAAAGGACTTTCTTTACCTGGCTCTGTTAATGTTCCACGATATTCGCGGATTTCATCAGCCGTTAAATCGTCGACATAAGCTAAACCTTTCTTAATAAGAAGGATTGCTTTTTCATACATAGTATCGAAATAGTCAGATGCGAAAAATAAGTTGTCCCAGTCATAGCCTAACCATGTAACATCTTCTTTAATAGCATCGACGTATTCTTGATCTTCTTTTAAAGGGTTTGTATCATCAAAACGTAAATTCGTTTTACCATTGAATTCATCTGCTAGCCCAAAGTTTAAAATGATACTTTTCGCATGACCGATATGTAAATAACCATTTGGTTCTGGTGGAAAGCGCGTTACGATACTATCGTGTTTGCCACTTTTTAAGTCATCCATAACGATTGTTTTGATAAAATTGGAAGCGTTTGGTGTATTATCACTCACTTTATTCAACCTCTTTCGTTTCTTCATCATTTAATTGAATTATATATAAAAAGTAATTTCATTACAAAACAAGAACTGTCAACTTTATGTGTAAATATAGCATATTTGGAAATGCATTTCTAATCAACATAAAGAAAACCTTTCACAGGCAACAAGTGTTAGCTGGAAAGGTTCTCTTACATAAGCTCTATTAGGCATTAATTGACAGGATCATTTGCCCAAGCTAGTGCAATTGTGCCTTCACCTGAATGAACGGATACGGTCGAGCTCAGTTCAGAAATTACTACTTCAAGATTAGGGTACTTACTTAGCAATTGCTCTTTGTATTGCAAGGCTTTTTCCATTACATTTCCGTGCATGACAAAGATTTGAGAAATATCACTTGTATGGTAGGCTGTTTCAAAAAGCTCGAGCATTTTTTTCACGGCTTTTTTCTCTGATCGAACCTTCTCAAACAATTCAAACTTTCCATCGAAAATACGAATAATGGGTTTGATTTGCAGGATATTTCCTAACAAGTATTGTGTACCGGACATACGTCCACCTTTGTAAAATTGATCGAGATTTCCAAGAACCATGTAATTCTCGACTCTATAGGCATCTTTCTGAAGCTGTTGACTGATTTCTTTGTAGTCTATGCCTTTTTCTTGCAACTCCATTCCAAGCCAAATCAATCGAGTAATTGCGATTGCCATAGCTTTAGAGTCTACTACTTCAACTGGAAAATTTGCTAGCTCTCCACCAGCTTTGCAGCTTGCCAAAGTTCCGCTTAAATCAGCAGAAATATGAATTCCGATTGCTGCATCGTAGTTTTCTTTCAGCTTCTCAAATAGTTCAGCGAATTTTCCAACGGGCGGTTGTGATGTTTTTGGAATTTCTTTTTCACTTTTGAGGCTAGTATAAAGTTGTTCAGTTGTTAGGTTTACTCCATCTTCATACGTTCCATGGCTAAATGTGACACTTAATGGCACTACATAAACGTCAGGATGATTTTGTAAGTCTTCTGGAATATAAGCGGTACTGTCAGTTATCCAAGCAATTTTCTTTTTCATAACATTTATCCTTTAACATAAATTTTTACATTGTATGATTAATGTATAGTTATGGCATAACTATACTGAGCGTATTCAATCCTATCTATTATTTTACTGTATTTAAGTACAGTTCTCTATTAATTGAAATAATAAAATGAAAAAATCTTGCTATAATCTTGTGTTTTGTTTGAAAAAAAGGCATTTGCACAAGGTGAAAACATATAAAAGTTATATATCGAAAATGATATAAAGCGAGATCAAGTTTTTCTTGTATAATGATAAATTGAAAGTATGTAAATGTTAAGTGCTTTATGAAATTATTAGTTAAATCACGAAAACTATTCATAGAAAATGCTATGAAGAAGAAGCATAAATGTTAAAGAAGCAGAGCTTTAGAG
>NZ_JBALMO010000036.1:0-2448 GCF_036963345.1 Bacillus sp. JJ722 | reverse complement strand
CTCTAAAGCTCTGCTTCTTAAATTTATTGTTAGGATCTAGGTTCGTTGTGCCAGATAATAGCGATTGTTCCTTCTCCAGCGTGTACGGCAATAGAAGAGCTTATCTCGCCAATTATTACTTCTAAACCTGGATAATGATTAAGAAATTCATCTTTATATTCTTGTGCCTTTGCTTTTACATTTCCGTGCATAATCTCAATTTTGTTAACTTTATATTTTTGATACGCTTCACCGAAAAGATCAAGCAGTCTCTTTAAAGCTTTCTTTTCAGAACGCACTTTTTCAAATAACTCAAATTCACCTTTGTGAATACGGATTATCGGCTTAATCTTAAGTAAATTGCCAAGCAAGTATTGTGTGCCAGACATGCGACCACCTTTATAGAATTGATCTAAATTACCAAGAAGAATATAATTTTCATTTTTAGTAGCGTCTTCGCGCAAGAAGGAAGCGATTTCTTTATAGTCAATACCTTGTGTCTGCATATCTAATCCTTTATAAAGGAGCGTTGTAATTACATAAGACATGGCGGTAGAATCGACAACTTCTAATGGGAAATCAGCAAGCTCTGCAGCAGCTGCAACGCTCGATAGTGTACCACTTAATTTGCTGGAAACATGGACGGCAATGGCTGCATCATAATTTTCTTTCAGTGATTCACATAATTCAGCTATTTTGCCAATAGATGGTTGAGATGTTTTCGGAATTTCTTTTTGTTCATTGATGTTTTTGTAGAGTACTTCGGTGGTTAAATTTACACCATCTTCATAAGAGGCATCTTTGAAATTAATGCCATGAGAGATGGTATAAAGGTCTGGATGATTTTTTAAATCTTCAGGGATAAAGGCTGCACTATCTGTAATCCAAGCAATTTTTTTTGAATTCATGAAATCTGTCCTTATATGTTTTTTATGCAATACAGTTATTATTGTTTTAGTTATTTGTATGTTTTCCCATAACCTACTTTGATTGTAAAAAAACACTACATACTATTGTACTTCAATTATAACTAATTCACTATTATTTATGTGCTAAATGTCTCGAAAAAATGAACAAATTGTGATAATTTGTCGAACAAGGTCGATTGGTGTGGTTGTTATTTTGGTGTTTTCAGTGTATTTTGAATAAATATTCTTTTATTCTGTTTTTCTGTATAATTATTAATAAATTTACGCAAAGGTTAGGGATGTTATGAGAGATATAATGCAAAAACAAAAGAATTCATATAAGAAACAGTTTGGAAATCGAGCAAGATTATTAATCAAGTGCCCCGATCAACCAGGAATAGTGGCAGCTGTTTCAAGTTTTTTATATGAATATAACGCGAATATTGTAGAATCGAGTCAGCATTCTTCAAATCCAGATAACGGCACCTTCTTTTTACGAATGGAATTTGAACTACCACAGTTATCGCAAGTTCGCTCTGATATGGAGCAAGCTTTCTATGTGATAGCAGAGAAATTCCGTATGGAATATTCCTTCAATTATGTGTCAGAACTTAAGAAAATGGCTATTTTTGTATCGAAAGAGCCACACTGCTTATTAGAGTTGTTATGGGAATATCAAAGTGGAGATATGATGGTAGATATCGTAATGGTAATTAGTAATCATGAAGATACGAGAGATTTTGTCGAAGCATTAAATATACCTTTCTACTATATACCAGCTAATAAAGAGGTACGCCAACAGGTTGAAAAACAACAAATCCAAATGTTAAAAGAGCATGAAATTGATGTAATTGTACTTGCGCGTTATATGCAAATTTTGACCCCGAATTTTGTTGCGCAATTCCCAAGTCAGATTATTAACATCCATCATTCGTTCTTGCCAGCGTTTATTGGGGCACGTCCGTATGAACGTGCTTATGCAAGAGGGGTAAAGTTAATTGGAGCTACTTGCCATTATGTAACCAACGATTTAGATGAGGGTCCAATTATCGAACAAGATATTAATCGTGTAAGTCATAGTGATTCTGTAGAAGATTTAAAGAAAATTGGTCGTAATATAGAAAGAAGTGTCCTGGCTCGTGGACTAAAATGGCATATTGAAGATCGAGTAATTGTTGAGAAGAATAAAACGGTTCTTTTTTAAAAAGGACGGAGTGAAGGAGAATGTGTATTTCGTTTTCCAAGACATTCGATTGTAATAAGTGGAAAGAAAGATAATAATCATTCTATCTTAATTATTTTCCGGATTTCTTCTGATATTGATTAACGGGATTCACTTTTACTATAGAAGAAATTTGTATAGATCATAGTAATTGAATGCTTATAATAGTTTAGTAATGGCAGTGTACTGTATTATAAGATACGAAAATATATAATTTTGCGCGGTGTCTAGTTTCAGCTCCCAGGGGACTTCGCATTCCTCCTTACGATAAGTAAACGGAGGAATGCGGAATCGACCCGTTTAGCCCTGCTGGTATAAGACAAGCTGATAAACGGGAGT
>NZ_JBALMO010000035.1:0-24500 GCF_036963345.1 Bacillus sp. JJ722 | reverse complement strand
AATTACATGTATCAAGATGATCTTCCGCATGATACTAATATTTATTCATTATTAAAGAAGTCTTTCAAAATGTAAAAGAATAGTTACTACAAAACAAAAGGGGAAGTTTAAATGTTTCCAATTTTAGAGACTGAAAGATTAGTACTAAGAGAAATAACAAATAAAGATGTAGAAGCTGTCTTTTCGTGTTTTTCAAATGAGAACGTTACACGTTATTATGGGCAAGAACCATTACAAAATATTAAACAAGCGGAGAAATTAGTTGACCTTTTTTCGCAAAACTATAATGAACAAAAAGGAATACGTTGGGGGATTGAAAGAAAGGAAACAAAAGGGATAATTGGTACAATTGGCTTTAATGGTTGGTCTCCTAAACATAAAAGAGCTGAGCTAGGTTACGAAATCCATCCTGATTATTGGAGAAAAGGATATACTTCAGAAGCCGTTGCAGAAATTATTACTTATGGTTTAAAAGTTATGGAATTAAATCGAATTGGAGCTGTTGTATTTATTGACAATGAAGCTTCGAATAATTTACTAATAAAATTTGGTTTTCAAAAAGAGGGCGTTTTAAGGAAGTATATGTTTCAAAATGGTAAAGCACATGATACAAATGTCTACTCATTCATTAAAGAAACCGATTGATAACTATTTTAAAATCAGAGTTGAAACAATGAAATATGTTTGTGAAAAAAGTCTAAAAAGTAGGTATTAAACAATGTCGATAAAATTAGAAACTGAACGTTTATGTATACAGCCTTTTAAAAAGGATGATGCAATTAGAATTAGAGATTTAGCAAATGACCAAGAATTAGCAAATATACTTGGTTTTCCACATCCATATGAATTAGAAATGGCAAAAGATTGGATTGCCACTCAACCAGAACTAATTAACAATGGTATAGAATATCCTTTAGCAGTAGTATGTAAGGAATCAGAGGAAATAGTCGGCACAATTACATTAAGAGTTGATAAAAACAATAATAAAGGTGAACTTGGTTATTGGATAGGTAAAGACTATTGGGGAAAAGGTTATGCTTCAGAAGCTGTTAGAAGAATAATAAGGTTTGGTTTTGCTGAGCTAAATTTGAATAAAATTTGGGCATCTGCAATTTCTAGGAATAAAGCCTCAATAAAAGTGCTAGAAAAAGCAAATTTACAAAAAGAAGGGACATTAAAGCAAAATAGACTATTATTAGGCAATTATGAAGATGTAGATGTATATGGACTTTTAAAAGTTGAATATAAAAATTAACTCAGATTCTAATAAAGAATATCGTTTTCGTCTTCTGTAATTTGTACTTTTATTAAAGACCACGACGAACTCTAAACCATAAATCCATTTAGAGTTCGTCGCTATTTTTATTCAAGGAATAATCTTTGAAAATTACTATGCTTTATGCCTCAGCCATAACCTGTTAAAAAACCGAGAATCACAGCTGTTTTCGTTTTTTTACTAGCGATTGAAAAATAAATTGATTAGAAAATGATTACTTTTCTCCTTGTTGTTTCTCTAACGGAGCTGGATCTATACTTTGGTCATTAGCCGTTAAGTCAATTCCATAGTCTTTTGCGAATACCATGTGCGTTTCTGCTAAAACACCTTCCGTATTTTCATCAAGATTAAATACTCTAGCACCTCGCAATCTATTTCTTTGATCACCAGAAAGACCGTATGTACCGAATCCTGTATTGCCAGCATAACCTAACAAGATACCATAATAATTACCACAATATGTATTGATATGGTCATGACCACAGAAAACGCCTTTCACATCTCCGCGTGCCAACATAGCTGAAAACAGACCACTATTGATAGGTCCCATACATTCTTCTTCATTTCTTTCACCAACGATCTGATGCTTGTTTACAGCAGTAGCATGGTTGGCTTCAGTTCTTTGGTCGACACTGGCGTACCACATAAATCGATGCTCCCAAAGAGGAATATGAACAAAAACTAGCGAAGGGATTTTCTTTCCATACTTCAGCTCTAATTTCTTGGATGTGTCATAATACCAATTGACTTGATCAAAACGAAGCCAATCCCAATTAGGATAGCCATTGAAGTCTTGACCCGCAATAGTTTTTGGTGCATATCTACCACTATCCAACAACCAAATGTTAAATGCGGGTTTATTACCTTTTGAATTTTTAATAAGCAGATTCATGTTACCAGTACCAGTTATGCCCTTTTCACCTATGCTATTTTCATTAAATCGATAGGACCTATAAAAAGCAAGCATTTCTTCTTCATCGATACCACTTTTCGGTGTAGAATCTTCATCATGGTTTCCAAAGGTAACGGCCCATTTGATGCCCCGTTTTTCCATAGGAAGCGCGACATTATTCATGGCTTGTTTCATTTCCAAAGGGGTATCACAGCCGACAGTAATATTGTCTCCATTTAATACAACAAAATCTGGCTTCTCTTCGTCCAATACTTTTTCCATAAGCTGAATAGTTCGTCGATCAATACGCTCATCATCTTGTGTATCATTAAACTGAACAATCTTGAATTTGCCATCTTGATTAAATTGAAGCTTACTTTCTTCTGCCTTTTGTTCAGCATAAACCGTTTCCCCAAACAATTCTCCTGAAATATCCACAGTTCCAAGTGTTAAAGCAAGAGTACTCATTCCACCGATTTTAATAAAACTACGTCTGTCTAACTCTTTGTTAGAATCTTGATTACTCATAAAATCACTCCCAATTAGTTAATAGACTAGTAAATAGCATACAAACCAAAGAGAACATAGAGAGAGAGGTTTATTAAGAATTTGGTTTGCAACAATCTATTCGTTACTCTTTTATCGTAAAGTACAAACATTAATAGACTATTACTCTTAGGTGAAATATATGTAAAGAACGCCACGAATTTACTTATATAAGATGCACCTGCAAATGTACAAAAAGAATAAAATAAAGAATTGGAAAAAACTTTATCAATTGAAGTAAATGTAGGAGAGGAATACAGAATATTAAGTTATCAAAAGGCCGAAATTTCTCTAACTATTTGGTACAGGAAGGAAAACAATTATTGAAAAAAACAATTAGTTTTTCGACTGTTGCAACACCTCCTGAACTAAATTATCCAGAAGGAGAATTATTTTATTGTATTGAGCGTCTTTATTATTTAGATGATGCACCATATATACATTTTAAGCATTATGTTCCTAAGAAAATTTCACTTCCACCAGATCCACAGGTCTATGATCAGTCACTATATGAGGTATTGGGGAAGGTAGGGGTTGTATTTAGCCGTTTTAGAGATGAGTTCGCAGTCGATGTTCCAAGCGAAAGAGTGGCTAACTTATTAAGTGTTGAACAGGTTCCTCTCCTCAAGAGAATTAGGTATTCGTATGATATTAATGATGAACTTATTGAATATTCCATTGCCCTATATAACACACCTAAACAGAATTATGTAGTGAACTTTAATGTATAAGGGATTTTCTACAAAAATACTGAAATCGATGGAGATCCACTTTTTTCAACATGAGTAACTTCTGTAATACTTGTTTAACAACTTGAAACTATGGCATTTCTATATAAATTTTAAAACTAATACTATAATACGGACTGCAAAGAGTAAGTAAAGCTCAACTAAGCAAGAACCGTATCACAAGTAAGTTTGGTTTTACATATTTAAAAAACAGTCTAACTATAGTTAGGCTCAGCTTGTAGAGAAAGATACTCTTTTTCTACAAGCTTTTTTGTGTTTGCATTTTTTGGTTATTTATTCTAAGCTTTCCGTACTAAAAAGTGTATAAAGAAATAGGATTTTAACCAAGCAAATAAATGTAAAAAAGGAATAGTTCTATTAAATCCCAATAACACCCATTATGTAGAATGGTTTGAGCATGATACAGAATATTATCATTGAGTTTATTATGATAAATTTAAAAACATTTAAACGAGAATAACCGCCTATGCTTTGGACTGTAGGCGGTTTCCTTATTTCAAGATCGGTTTTAATTTATATATGGCTTTGAATAATCCTTTTAGAACTTAACCTATCCATATAATGGTTAATTCGATCCGTAAAAGGGAGATGTAATCATCTGTTTACGTAACAACTAATTGAACAGAGTATAAAAGTAATGATGTAAAAAGTATTAAAGATGGCCATGAAAATGGCTGAAAGATGAATAGTGAGTAGAGAAAAGGTTATACCTGTTTTTTAATTTTTAAAAAAATGGGCAAAAGAAATTACAGTGCCTTCTTCTACGACATCTACATCTATCAAAGCTAGATGATTCACATCTACGGCGTCTACGACGTCTACGACGTCTACAACGGCTTTCAAAGCTAGATGATTCGCATCTACGGCGTCTACGGCGTCTATCACAGCTTGATGATTCGAAATCACATCTTCGAGACATAAACAACACAACCTTTCTTTAGTATAGTTTAAGGTATGTTGATTTAATGAAGATGTATAGTGTTTTAACCATAGATAAATTGAAATGTGCTCGTGTCCTATGACATCATGCAGCTCTCCATTTTGATACCAACGCATCCATGTTTTGGTTTGTGTATTGTTTCGGATGTTCAATTTCACCTTCACTTCTTTAACAGGAATCCCCGCTAACCGCAATTCGAATATCTTCACTTCTAGTGGATCACTCACTCTTGTTCCCATAGAAAAAAACATCTTACATTGAATAGGGTATTTATTTAAAACCTGTTTTTCAACGAAAGGTGTTTTTATGTGTCTCAATTTTTTGGGTCCGTGCCTTTAATACCCAGTTAGGTGTTTTAGAATAGTTGTGGAAAAAAAGTGAATCAAAAGGCGTGAAAATGAGTGAGTAGTGCATGGCTTTATTTGGAATGGGGGAAACTAGGGAGTGGAGGAATATGAGGTGAAGGGTGTTTTTGAGTAGAAGATTAATTTCATTGAAAGCATGACATCGGAATTAGATAGGAATAATACTAGGCCGTAGCTATTTCCACTCATGTGACAGCGGTCAGAAATTAAGAATAGCAGCTCAAAAGGAAAGTGGGGCAAGACAAGCGAATGAAAGTGTTTGGATGGAATTTAATTCTATATAGCATCATTATTGGAGGGGTTACAGGTCTTCTGACATGGAGTTTTTTAGCTGTTCTTTCTTTGACGACTCACTTTTTATGGGTTGATTTACCGGATGTGATTAATGTTAACAATTGGACAATAATCGTGTGTTTTGTTGGAGGAATTTTGGTAGGTTTATGTCAAAAGTACTTTGGTAATTACCCACGTAAAATGGATGAGGTACTTGCAGAATTCAAGGCAACCAAAAGAATAGATTACAGTTCAGGATATAAGAACGCAATTACTGCAATTTGTGTTCTTTCTTTTGGAGCTAGTCTTGGTCCTGAGGCGGCTCTAACTGGCATTGTAGGAGGTCTTGCCACATGGGCAGGAGATGTGATTAAATCATTTGTTAAGAAAAAAACGGCTATTAATGAACATGAAGGTATCATGATAGAGTATAGTGTTGAGGCTACAATTGGGATGATTTTTAGGGCACCACTATACGGAATTTCTTCATTTTTTGAAGATCGAAATGATCCAAGACGTATAAAGTTGATAAAGACGGTTGTATATACATTAACAACAGCTGCAGGTTTTTCTGTATTTATATTATTATCCAAAATAGATAACAGAAGTTTTTCTATAGCAGATTTTGGTTCAGCTACACTAGGAAAAAATGAATTAATAGCTATAATCCCACTTATACTTCTAGGAGTGTTGCTTGCAAAATTATATGAGTTTTTTGGATACATTCTTCCTAAAGTGCTCAAACCACTGGACAATTATAAAGTAATTAAAGCTGTTATTGGTGGATTAGTATTAGGATTAATTGGAACGGTTCTTCCTCATACTTTATTTTCGGGAGAACATGAACTAATAGAATTAGTTACAGAGTGGACCGATATGTCTATTTATTTATTATTGGCACTAGGTATTATAAAGTTATTCTTAACCGAATTTTGTTTAGCTACTGGTTGGCGAGGAGGACATATTTTTCCAATTATTTTCGCAGGGGTAAGCATAGGCTATGGAATTGCTATGTTATTTCAAATTGATCCAGTAACATCCATTACCATTTTGTTACTACGTCACTTTCAAGTGCAATACTCAAAAAGCCAATTGCAGTTATACTACTTTTTATTATGATATTCCCAATACAACTAATAATATTAATGCTTTTAGCAGCATATTTGCCAATATATCTATTAAAGGTGAAACGGAAGATAACTCAAGACGGTACTCATTCGTAACAACGATTTATCAATATGTTAAAATCAATTCCGATTGAAGATGAAGTATAACGTTGATATCAAGAAATTATCTATATGGTGATCCCATAGAGTTAGGCCGAGTTATTTTTCATAGAGGTAAGGAGGAATCATAATGTTTGGATTTAGAAAACTGGAAGAGCAAACAGAGTATGAAGAAACTATTGGTGTAGTTATACACATAACACCAGCTGTAATTTATCTATTTATCTCAGAAGATGGAGAATTGCCATCCAATGTGAATAGTTCTAGCATATCTATGAGGGATATGGAAGGGAGATATATGGAGATTGGTGGTAGCTATATTACATTGCAGCTTGATAGTCTTAATGACATTGATAAAATGATAAAAGACTATGGATTAGATACTACTAATCTACCTGTCATAAGAAGGTTTGTAGAGCAGGATTCACGTAAACGCGTAGAGAAGCTAATGAGCATCAACATTTACAAATTAGGGCAGGGGAAAGGTTTTTTATATTCACATTTATCATTGGTTTAGTTGTTGGATTTTAAAAACCAAAATTAATCACGATGAAAAACGCTTGGGATTTTTCCAAGCGTTTTTTGTATATTTGGTTATTTCCAATAGCCCATGCGGCTTGAAATTTCATTGGCGGCACTGATTACTTTTTTGGAATACCCTTGGACTTTATGTGGTTGAATCCGCTGCTTTGGACCAACGATAGCGAGTGATGCGATGATTTTTCCTTCGTAATTGAAGATGGGTGCAGCAATGGAATTAACGCCTACATTAAATTCTTCAAAGCTGCATGCATAGCCATTTTTTCGGATTTGTTCTAGATGATTGATGAGTTGTAGTGGGTCTGTAATGGTGTTTTTGGTGAATTTTTGAAGCCCTTTTTCTATTACTTCATCCATAACTTTTGGGTTGGAATAGGCAAGTAGTGTTTTTCCTGAACTCGTACTGTAAGGGGGATTTCGCTTCCCTATATGCGTTAATACTTTGACTGGATGATTGCATTCCACTTTATGCAAATAGATGACATCATTGTTGTCTAGTACAGAAATATGAGCTGTTTCACCTAGTTCTTGAACAAGTTTATTCAAAATAGGTTGTGACTCTCGATAAATATCCATTTGACTATTGACGATGCCGCCTAATGAAAGAAGGGAGAGTCCTAATCGATATTTTTTGGATTCCGGATCTTTATATACAAACCCTTCACTAGCTAAAGTAGCCATCGTTCTACTCACGGTACTTTTATTAAGACCGAGTGATTGAGCGAGATCATTAACCTTCTTTTCAGGTTCGTCCATCGAGAAACTTCGTAAGATTAGCAAAGCATTTTTAACAGATGAAAGGTGATTCGCCTGCGAATTTTTCAATCTCTTTCTCCTCCTTTTAGGTAATAAGCGTTTAATTTGTATTTCGATATGGACAACATAGTTGCTTTATAAAAGACAATATAGCAAATAAAAATCTGGAATAGAAGCAATGTTTCGAATATTTAACAGTTTTTTTGAAGAAAATAGTCAGCATTATCAATGTTTATAAGGGTTTGAATAAAATTTCAAAATATTTATTGTTGTTTCATATAGCGCAACTACTCTGTTGTTAGTTGTAAAAGAAAGGTATAACATTCAATTATCGGAAAAATTAAAAAATGGAGGTTGGTTTATATGCAAACTAATACGAAAACGCGTGCAATTAATTGTCTTCACTTCATTAATGGACAGTATGTGGAATCACAGAATAACCGAACGTTTGAAAATATTAACCCTGCAACTGAAGAAGTATTAGGAACGGTTGCGGAAGGTGGTAAAGAAGAGGTCGATTTTGCAGTAGCAGCTGCCCGAAGAGCATTAAATGGACCATGGAAACATACAACGGTAGAAGAACGCTCTAAGATTTTACGAAGAATCGGTGATTTAATCCTTGAAAGACAGGAAGAACTTGCTCATTTAGAATCGCTTGATACTGGTAAGCCATTCTCTTTAGCGAATAGCGTGGATATCCCACGAGCTGCGTATAACTTCCATTTCTTTGCGGACTATATTACATCCGTTCACACAGATGCGAACCAACAAGGTGATGTAGCACTTCATTATTCGTACCGTCGTCCAGTTGGTGTAGTAGGGCTAATCAAGCCGTGGAATTTACCACTGTTACTACTAACATGGAAGTTAGCGCCTTGTCTTGGAATGGGCAATACAGCCGTTATTAAACCGGCTGAATGGACACCAATGACAGCCACTGTATTAATGGAAATATGCAAAGAAGCTGGTGTGCCAGATGGTGTTGTCAATCTTATTCATGGTTTTGGCCCGAATTCAGCAGGCGGTGCGATTTCTGAGCATCCGGAAATTGATGCGATTTCCTTTATCGGTGAGCCTAGTACAGGTACAGCTATTATGAAATCTGCTTCTGACTCGCTGAAAAAGCTGTCGTTTGAGCTCGGTGGGAAAAATCCCAATATTATTTTTGCTGATGCGGAGATTGAAGAAGTTATTGAAACTACGGTTAAATCAAGCTTTATTAATCAAGGGGAAGTTTGCTTGTGCGGATCTCGTATCTATGTGGAGCGTCCACTGTATGAGGAGTTTGTATCAAAATTTGCAGACCGAGTAAGAGAACTGAGGGTTGGTCATCCATTAGATCAAGATACGAATATTGGAGCATTAGTGAGTAAAGAGCATTATGATCGCGTTTTGAGCTATGTTGAAAGTGCCAAAGAAGATGGTGGAACTATTGTAATAGGCGGAAAACGTCCGGCTGGGTTGGAGAAAGGATACTATTTAGAGCCAACCATCATTACGGATTTAGATCGAAACGCTCGTTGTATTAAAGAAGAAATTTTCGGACCAGTTGTAACAGTTACACCGTTTGATAGGGAAGAAGAAGTGATTACGCAGGCGAATGATACGCATTATGGATTGAGTGCGACAGTCTGGACAAGTAATTTGAAACGTGCACATCGTGTCGCTCATCAAATTGAAGCTGGGATTATTTGGGTGAACACATGGTTCCTACGTGATTTAAAAACGCCGTTTGGTGGCATGAAAAAAAGCGGAGTGGGACGAACAGGCGGCATGCATAGCATTGATTTTTACTCCGAGTTATCGAATATAACAATCAAATTGTAGGGGAGGAGGTCAAGTGATGAATCTAACAATATATGCAAAACGTTTGGCTGAAGCTGAATCTAAAGGGATAGGAATTCGAGCATTGACAGAAGAAAACGAACAATTTTCGATTAGAGATGCTTATCAAGTTCAACTAGAAAATATTCAGAAGAAATTGGATGTAGGGGATCGAGTAGTCGGGAAGAAAATCGGTTTAACATCTTTAGCGATGCAAAAATTGTTGGGGGTAAACGAACCGGATTATGGTCATTTGTTAGCTAGTATGGTGGTTGAAAATGGCGGTCTTATTGACAATGAAAAAGTGTTGCAGCCAAAGGTCGAGGGAGAAATTGCTTTTATATTAAAAAAAGAATTAAGAGGTCCGAATGTAACAGCTCTTGATGTAATACAAGCAACGGATTATATTTTGCCAGCGTTGGAAATCGTTGATAGTCGTATTCAAGATTGGGATATTCAATTAGCGGATACGGTGGCGGATAATGCTTCATCAGGCTTTTATGTGTTAGGTGGAAAACCGGTCAGGTTAGAAGATGTGAATATAGAATTAATCGGTATGGTTTTTTTGAAAAATGGTGAAATCGCGAATACAGGTGTAGGTGCTGCGGCACTTGGCAATCCCGTTCATTGTGTAGCGTGGTTAGCTAATAAACTAGCAGAATATGATATTCCGTTACGAGCAGGTGAAGTCATTTTATCAGGCGCTTTATCAGCGGCTGTTGAAGCAAATTCTGGAGACTTGTTCACGGCACGATTTGCTCACCTTGGCGAAGTTAGCGTCCGTTTTTAACCAATAGAATAAGAGGCCTTCAGGTCATAAGGTCTCTTGTTTGTTTAATAGTGTGTGAATAGAAGAGTTGTCGGAAGAAGGAGAGGAAACGATGAGTAAAGTAAAAGTAGCTGTTCTTGGTTCAGGAAATATCGGAACGGATTTAATATTGAAGCTTCATCGCTCCGAGTTGTTGGAATTAACGGTTGTTATTGGGATTGATCCAGATTCAGACGGCTTGAAGAGAGCAAGAGAAATGGGCTATCAAACGATTGATAGCGGAATAGAAGGATTCTTGGAGCAATCTGAATTAGCGGATATAGTCTTTGATGCTACATCTGCTAAAGCTCATATTCAGCATGCGAAATTGTTAAAAGAAGCGGGAAAACAAGTGTTAGATTTAACGCCAGCTGCTGTAGGACCAGTTGTTGTGCCACCCGTCAACATACATGAGCATTTAGAAGCCGACAATATCAATTTAATTACGTGTGGAGGGCAAGCGACGATTCCGATTATTCATGCTATCTCACAAGTCCAACCTGTAGAATATGCTGAAATTGTCGCTACGATTTCTTCAAAAAGTGCTGGTCCAGGAACAAGAGCTAATATAGATGAATTTACGCGAACAACGTCGCATGGTATTGAGAAGGTAGGAGGGGCGAAGAAAGGGAAGGCTATTATTATTCTAAATCCTGCGGATCCGCCGATTATTATGAGAGATACGGTACATGTGTTGTTAGAAGGTGAACAGGTGGATGAAAAGGCTATAACAGCATCTATTAAGCGAAGAGAACATGAAGTGCAATCTTACGTACCTGGATATCGACTTAGACAAGAACCAATCTTTGATGGAAATAAAGTAACCGTTTTTATTGAAGTAGAAGGCGCGGGGGATTACTTGCCTAAGTATTCCGGTAATTTGGATATTATGACGGCAGCTGCTGTGAAAGTAGCCGAAGAATGGGCAAAGCAGAAGTTGAAACTAATCACTGTGTAAGAAAGGGGAAGGTGTACGTTGGATAGAACGAGAGATATTCTAGTCACAGAAGTAGCATTACGTGATGGTAGCCATGCCGTTAGACATCAATATACGGTAGATCAAGTGACGAAGATAGCGAAAGGGCTTGATGAGGCAAATATTCCTTATATTGAAGTCTCACATGGGGACGGTTTAGGTGGCTCCTCTTTACAGTATGGACTTTCTCGAACGAATGAAATGGAATTAATTGAAGCGGCTGCAGCATCTGTTAAGAAGGCAAAGATTTCGGTCTTATTAATACCAGGAATCGGTACGAAACCGGAGCTTAAGGAAGCAGCTCGCTTAGGAGCCAAAATGGCTCGTATTGCTACACATGTTACGGAAGCAGATGTAGCTCCTCAGCATATAGCATTAGCAAAGGAATTAGGAATGGAAACAGTAGGTTTTTTGATGATGTCCCATATGGCACCAACAGCGAAGCTTGTTGAACAGGCTCTATTAATGGAGAAGTATGGCGCTGATACTGTGTATGTAGTAGATTCTGCCGGCGCGTTGTTACCAGATGAAGTAAGCGAAAAAATACACGCTTTAAAAAATAATTTGTCGGTACAAATCGGTTTCCATGGTCATAATAACTTATCTTTAGCCATGGGGAATACTCTTGCTGCCATTCAAGCTGGAGCGACACGAATTGACGGCAGTATTCGTTGCTTAGGGGCAGGTGCAGGAAATACCCAAACGGAGGTATTAGCAGCCGTTTTAGATAAGCTTGGTATCACAACAGGCATTGATTTTTATAAGCTAATGGACATTGCGGAAAATATCGTCGCTCCTATTTTAGAGAAGCCTCAAGAAATTACGAAAGATAGTCTCATCCTTGGTTATGCGGGTGTGTATTCAAGCTTTTTACTACATGCTCAAAAAGCAGCAGAGAAATTTGAAATTGATTCTCGCGATATTTTAGTGAAACTAGGTCAGCTAAAAGTGGTAGGTGGGCAAGAAGACATGATTTTTGATATAGCAGCTGAAATTGCGAAATCAAAGACGAGCGTGGGTGTATAAGGGAGGAATAAAAATGATTACTGAAGAAAGTAAGCGAATTGCCAACTATTTAGTAGATGCAGAAATCGAAAAAAAAGAAGTTCTGAAAGTGACGGCTCAAATGAAACCGGATTTAACCGTTGAAGATGCTTATCGGATTCAAGAAGAGATAGTAAACATGAAATTGGCTGAAGGTAAGCGGATAATTGGCCCAAAGATGGGACTGACAAGTCAGGCAAAAATGCAGCAAATGAATGTGAATGAACCCATTTATGGATATGTGTTTGATTATATGCTGGTGGATAATGGGGGAGAGCTTGTGTTTGATGACCTTATTCATCCGAAAGTGGAAGCAGAGCTTGCTTTTGTTATAGGCGAAGATATTGAAGGACCAGGTATTACTGGTGCTCAAGTTTTAGCAAAGACAGAGTATGTGTTACCAGCACTTGAAATTATCGATAGCCGATATGAAAACTTTAACTTTACCCTTCCTGATGTGATCGCTGATAATGCGTCCACATCGAGAGTGGTATTTGGTACTGCATTGAAGAAGCCAGATGCATTCGATTTAGATTTAGTAGGTGCGGCTCTTTCTATTAATGGCGTGATCAAAGATTTAGGAGCAGGAGCAGCTGTTCTTGGACATCCAGCGAATGCTATAGCGATGCTTGCCAACATGCTTGCGAGAAAAGGTGGCAAGGTGAAAAAAGGCGATGTGATTTTGACAGGGGCACTTACAGGTGCTGTTATGCTTGCTAAAGGTGATGTAGTGACGGGAAGATTTGATGGCTTAGGAGAAGTGAACTTTACAGTAAGTTCGTAAAGGCAATTCTATGTAAAAATCCAATCTTGAGTAAGAAAGTAGGAAGTACTATGCCAATTATAAACGTGCAAATCATGGAAGGAAGACCAAAAGAAAAAGTTAAAGACTTAATTCAGAGTCTCACAAATGCGGCAGCTGAAACATTAGATGCGCCGAAAGAAAGCATTCGTGTACTAGTTACGGAACTACCCAAAACACATTGGGGAGTAGCAGGTAAACCTAAATCTGAAAAGTAAGTATAGCTTATATACTTAGTAGGATGAGAGATATGAATAATGGAAATGGGTTGTCCAATAAGTCCTATTTGCTAGCTTTGTTTGATCAATGGGAAAGTAATTCTTACGATTTTTAAGAAGATACATGGGATTTCATCTAGACAGAAAGCGCCAAATGTTGGCATTCTTGCATAACAGCCGGGTTTATATATTTCACGTAACCTACTTCGGAGGGCTAACAAAGCGTAAATGGGCGTTCGAAAAGTGATTAAAAATCACTTTTCGGATAGCCCCTTTCATTGTCCTTTTTAATGATTCTAAATGGTTGTTAATTGTGGTTTCATCAAGTGATTCTAATATTTAGCTAATATTTAGCTTCTTCAACGGTTACATACGGATCTTGATTTCTCAAAGTTCCCTTAAAACTTCTTAAATAGAGTAAAATCTTAAAAATAACAAAATATTCAATTTATGATATTATTACAACTAAAATCTAGACTTTTCTAATTGTAACAACAAAGAACAATGATAAAAAAGAAGTCGGAAGGAAGGTTATAGTGGATAATGAACAACTATTAACATTTATTACCGTTTATGAATTTAATAATTATTCACGCGCAGCCGATCATTTGAATTTAACACAACCAGCAGTCACGGCAAGAATACAAAAATTAGAAATAGAATTAAGTTGTAAATTATTTAATCGAAATGGAAAAAAAATACTCTTAACAGAAGAAGGTAAAGCTTTACTTCCGTATGCTCGGAAAATACTTGATTATATGAATGAAGCTAAACAAACCATTGACATTATGAAAATACCAAACTTAAAAATTGGAGTACCCCCTGCTATCTCTGCTTCTATTGTCTTACAGGTTTTATCATTGCTACGAGAAAAAAATGATTGTTCGTTTGATCTTGTTGAAGCAGTGGATTCTGTTGAAATTTCTAAAATGACCGAGGAAGGATTAATTGATATAGGCCTAGTTAGAGATGTTATCTCATTCACAAATCTAGAATTTAAATATCTTTATCATGAAAAGCTTATTTTTATTGTTAGCAAAGAACATCCGTTAGCAACAAAATCGGAAATTTATAAAGAAGATTTAATAGGTCAAACAATGATCTGTTATAAAAGACAAACATCAATATGGAAAAAAATTGATGAAGTGCTTGTAGGAGTAGATAATTTGCAACGTATTGAAGTTGGAGGATTTGAGATGCTTAAATCAATGCTTAAAAATAACTGGGGATTTAGCATCATTCCAGAACTAGCTTTAGATAATACTGGAATTAATACAAACAAAGATTTTTGTATTATCCCCTTTGCTGAAGTTAAAAATCTTACTTTTAATATTACTGGAATCTACAAGAAAGACTCACTGAAATCAGAAAATCTTCTCTTATTTCTACATTTTTTTGAAAAGTACTTTAAAGAATGTAAAACTATTTGAATGTATCAATTTAATAATCCTTTCGTAAATAAATAAGTAATTAGTATAGGAAAATCAAATTCTTTTTATCTATATTTGCTTATCGTATGTATTCCACATTTCGTTGGTTGATTCAGCTATTCGATGTTGACCTCTAGTATAAATAAAATCTTGAATTAAGACGCTGAATAGAAGATTATTTCAATTAGAATTTCATGGAATTAAGACTTATAATTATAATAACCTCACGATTATTTATAATTTTCAAACTATTCTTATTTCCGCAAGAGTCATACAGAATAAAGAATAAAGAAGAGTAATAGCTGGAATTTGTATGCGGTTACATAATAACTGAAGGATGTAAAAGAAAATATCAAAGAGGCGAAACGGAATATAATTACTTAATTAATCAATAATCTATAAACGTATTAGAAGAGGAGAGATCTTAACAATGACGAATCAAGTGCAAAAACGTCTTTTGGAAGGGAAAATTGCCATAGTAACAGGTTCTTCACGTGGAATCGGGAAAGCCATTGCTTTGGGTCTAGCTAAAGAAGGGGCCAGTGTATTAGTTACTGGGACGAACGAAGACCGTACGAAAGATGCTGTAAAAGAAATTGTACATGAAACTGGTCAAGAATGTGATTACTATATTGGTGACCTTTCAAAAGAAGAAAATGCAATTGAAATGGTTGAACAAGTTATTAAGAAATGGGATAAGATCGATATTCTCGTAAATAATGCAGGTGGTGGTGTTATCCTACCGTTCCTTGAGCAAACTTCTGAAACGCTTAAAAGAACAATTGATAATAATTTATGGACTTGTCTATGGTCATGTCATAAAGTATTGCCATATATGGTGAAACAAAATTATGGAAGAATTATTAATATTGGTGCGGATTCTGTTCGTAATGGGCTATGGGACCATGCAGCCTATAACGCGGCTAAAGGCGGTGTCCATGCAATCGTTTCAGGGTTAGGAAGAGAATTTGCCAAAAATAATATAACCGCTAATACTATTGCTCCTCCAGCAGTAGAAGGAGAATTACTAGATGATATAAGAAAGAGAGACATGAAATTAGTTGATAGATATATTGATATTATTCCAAAAGGTAGGGGTGCTTATCCAGAAGAAGTCGCTGATGCAGTTGTTTTCCTAGCTTCCGATAAAGCTACCTTTATTAATGGGCAAGTGATTAGTGTTAATGGGGGAAGTACGATGCAATAAGAAATTTATCCCGCATTAACGGGCTATACAACTCCCATTTCAAAATTTGAGAAAACACGAAGAAGTTTAGTTGGGAGATTAACAGCCCGTAAAAACCCAATTGGTTCAACTAACAATCACTGGGGGATGAAGCCCCCTGCTGATTGAAGTTTCACTCTATTTGGTTAATGTGAGGTTTCCGTAGTAAAGGGCTATTAGTCACATACTAACGGGTGAAAACCATATAAAACTTTTCTAGGAGGAAAATCAATGAGCAAATATGTTCTAGAGGATCAACTGAAGTGTTCATTTAAAGTGAATCGAAAAGCTTTTATTGATCAGGAAATTTTAGAAACTGAACGAGAAGCCATTTTTAGTAAATGCTGGTTATATATTGGACACGAATCAGAATTACCGAATAACGGGGATTTTCATAGAAGAAAAGTAGGTGGGCGCAACTTATTATTTACTCGAAGTAATGATGGGAAAATAAGAGCATTCTATAATAGTTGCCCACATCGCGGTGCTTTAGTTTGTCGTGAAGGGAAAGGAAACACTAGAGTATTCCGTTGTTTTTACCATGCTTGGAGCTTTAATAATCAGGGTGAATTAGTTGGAATGCCAGATAAAGATGGCTTCCTAAAAGATCATAATTGTGATGGTACTAAAAACCTTACGACAGTAAAACGACTTGAAAGTTATCGTGATTTTGTATTTGTTAATTTTGATGAAAATGCTATTTCTCTAGAAGAATACTTAGGAAATGCAAAAGAATACCTTGATCTAGTTGCCGATCAATCAGAAGTAGGAATGGAAGTTTTGCATGATCCTCAAGAATACAGCGTGCGCGCTAATTGGAAATTGCTAGGGGAAAACAGTGTCGATCTTTATCATGGAGTACCAACACATAAGACCTATTTTGATATTGTCGCTACTCGTGGTGGAAAAATGGAGAAAGATAGTCTTATTGGTGAGGGCCGCGATTTAGGTAATGGTCATGCTGTTATGGAATATAAATCTTCTTGGGGAAGACCAGTGGGTAAATGGATTGAAGGGTATGGTGAAGAAGGAAAGCAAGTGATCGATGCAATCAATGCAAGATTGGTTGAAAGATTTGGTGAGGAAAGAGCAGAAAGGATTTCTAAGAAAAATCGAAATATTTGGATTTTTCCGAATCTAATTATTAACGATATTATGGCGATTACAATTAGAACATTTTATCCAATTGAGCCAGGTTACTTGGAAGTTACAGGTTATGCTTTAGCTCCTAAAGGAGAGAGTGAAGCATTTAGAACAGTACGAAATGATAGCTTCTTAGAATTTTTAGGACCGGGTGGTTTTGCGACGCCTGATGACAATGAAGCTCTTGAACTTTGTCAAGAAGGTTTCTTAAATACTAAAGAAGTAGAATGGAATGATATTTCGAAAGGAATGAATAGAGAAGTACCTCAAGCAACTGATGAAGCCCAAATGCGTGCCTTTTGGCGGGAATGGAATGAACGTATTACGTATGCGGAAGCTCAAAAAGAAGAGGGAAGGAGGGTTAAAGTATGAACATAACACGACAAGAAATCGAGGATTTTTTATATCAAGAGGCAGATCTTCTTGATGAATGGAAATTAAAAGAGTGGGCAGCGTTATTTTCAAGCAGTGGATTTTATATCATACCGCCAATCGGAAATCCTTATGCTGATTCGAACAAATCGCTTTTTTTAGCTTATGATAATCGTGATCGTTTAGAGCAAAGGGCTTTAAGATTATTGAAAAAAGAGGCTCATGTTGAATATCCACATTCAACAACCCTCCATAACGTGAATAATGTACGAATCGTTACTCAAGAAGATGATGTCGTGACTGTAAAATGCAATTTCTCCACTTATCGTACAAAGCGTGAAATGCTCGATTGTTACGTTGGGGTCTTAGAATACAAATTGGTAAAAGAAAACGGTGAATTAAAAATTCAACAAAAGAAAGTAATTCTTAAACTAGATAGTCTTCGTCCTCATGGAAAAGTAAGCATTATTTTGTAAGTTATAAAGAGAGCATCATGGTTGAAAAGAGTTTTTAGGCTTTTGATAAATGAGGCAATAAAGCTATGATTTACATTCTGATAATCCGGAAAATAGGAGGTACTAAAATGATTCGCTATAAAAAATTGGGTTATGTTGTCTTTAACGTTACGAAACTTGAAAAATCAATGGAGTTTTACGAAAAAATAGCTGGAATGAATTTAGTCGAGCATGATAATGAAACCGCATACTTAAGATGCAGTAGAGACCATCACAATTTGATTCTTGAAGAAAGTTTTGAAGCAGGGTTAAAAAGAGTTGCTTTTGAACTTGAATCTGCTAATCAATTTGATATAGCATTCCAACAATTAACGGAAAAAGGTTTAAATCCTGTAGAATTAAGTGCAAAAGAAACACAAAGCCTGGCACAAGGAAGAACAATGCGATTTAAAGATCCAGTTTTGGGTGTCACTTATGAAATGTATATTGAAATGATGCAGCTTGGAACTCCTTATATTCCTAATGATACTCAAATTGAAAGATTAGGGCATGTCGTATTTGAAACAAATAAATTTGATGAATTATTGGATTTCTTTGTGAATACATTGGATTTCGCGGTATCAGATTTCTCAGGGAGAGAGGTAGGCTGGGCATGGTTAAGAGCATTCCCTAACCCTTTACATCATTCCATCGGCATAACAAAAGGCGCAGATAATAAAATGAATCATTTAGCTTATAATGTGGTTGATGTTGATGATGTTGGTAAGCAATTAGTTAAATTGAATAATAATAATGTACCTGTTTTATTTGGACCTGGAAGACATCATCCATCAGGAAGTATCTTCTTATACTTTGCTGACCCAGACGGTTTGTCAATTGAATATAGTCACGGTATGGAAGAATTTCCAGAAGAAGGAGCAAGAGAGCCTCGTCGATTAGAACCGAGTAAGGAAACCCTTGATGAATGGGGAGGTACTCCTGGACCGGATTTTGGAAAAAATGGCAAATTGATTGTCGACTACGATATGTCAGTTAGCAAATAGTTAACAGAAGATACACTACAATGAGCAACTATTGAGGAGTGGAAATTTTGATGAAAGAAAAGCCTTTTCGAGTAGACTTCCATACACATATTATACCAGAAGATTTTCCTGATATGGCGGCTAAATACGGTGATGATCGCTTTCCGACATTAAAGCATACTTGTGATTGCGGGGCTGAAATATTTCGGAATGGAAAGTCGTTCCGTAAAATAAGCGACAATACTTGGGATCCTAAAAAGCGAATTGAAGAGATGGATAAAGAAGGGGTTGACGTTCAAGTCTTATCACCAATTCCTGTAACGTTTACTTATTGGTCAGATCCAGAAATTTGCTTAGAGCTGTCTAAAGTACAAAATGATTTTATTGCTTCGGTTATAGCAGAATACCCTAATCGATTTATCGGCTTAGGAACCGTTCCTTTACAAGATAGTGATTTAGCGATTGCGGAGATGGAAAGGGCAATTAAAGAATTAGGTCTAAAGGGGATTGAAATTGGTAGTAATGTGAATGGCCAAAATCTAGATGATCCTAACATACTAAAATTTTTTGAAGCAGCTGCAAAAATGGATGTACCAATTTTTGTTCATCCTTGGGCTACTGTTGGGCAAGAAAGAATGCCGAAACATAATTTTATGTATACGGTTGGAATGCCATCAGAAACAGCGTTGGCAGCAGGTAGCTTAATCTTTAGCGGCATTCTGGATAAGTTCCCTAATTTAAAAGTGTGCTTTGCCCATGGTGGCGGATCTTTACCTTATCTATTGCCTAGGATGGATAAAGCATGGGAAGTTTGGCCTCACATTCGCACAACTGAAAAACCACCAAGCTCTTATGCGAAGAAATTCTACTATGATACTCTCGTTTACGATCCTAAAAATCTACAATTTATGCTTGATAAATTTGGTGCGGAGCATATTATCGCTGGTTCCGACTATCCATTCTTACTGCGTGAGGCTCCAGTAGGTAAAGTAGTAGAAGAATTGGAAACGATTACGGATGAAGAGTTAAAACAAATGCTTGGAGAAAATGCAATAAAGTTTCTTGGTTTAAATATATCGAGTTTTAAAAAGGAAGCCGTTAAGTAATCAACTATAAAAAAGGTAATAGAGTAGGAGGAGGCGCTTAGCCTCCTCTCTCTTTATGGATTATACGGTATTAATTTACTAAAAAGGTAGGACATGATAGCGATATAAATACATCCATTAACTTTTTACAAATGCAGACCCATATTGATGAACCCAACGCATAATCGTTCTATTAACAATCGTCAGTCCTCGCTCCTCGATCATTCTCACTAAATCACCAAAAACTCAAGAAGTGGATATTCAGGTATTGTATATAAATATTAACCGTATTTAAGGGGGAGTTATATGCCATTAATAATAGTTGCTCTAGGTGTTATTCTATTAATTGTATTAATTACAGCATTTAAGTTAAACGCATTCATTTCATTAATTATTGTTTCTTTTGTCGTAGCTTTGGCTCTCGGAATGCCTTTAGAAAATGTTGTTGCATCCGTAGAAGCTGGATTAGGCGGTACGCTTGGACATATTGCTTTAATCTTGGGCTTTGGAGCCATGCTTGGTCGATTAATTGCTGATGCAGGTGGCGCTTATCGTATTTCTATGACTCTAATTAATAAATTTGGTGAGAAAAAAGTTCAATGGGCTGTAATCACAGCTTCCTTTATTGTTGGAATCGCATTGTTCTGGGACGTAGCCTTTATGTTATTAATTCCAATTATCTATACAATGTCAAAGGAATTAAAAATATCCATTACGTCTTTAGGTCTTTCTATGGCAGCTGCATTAGTTGTCACACATAGCTTTTTGCCACCGCATCCGGGCCCAACAATTATTTCTGGTGAATATGGTGCAGATATTGCGATGGTGTTAGTCTATGGGATTATTGTTGCCATACCAACCGTTATTATCGCCGGTCTTTGGTTTCCTAAGTTAGCGAAAAAATGGATTCCTAGTGCATATACGAAAGAAGGTAATGCGGAATCTTTAGGGGAACAAAAACAATTTATATTGGAAGAAACACCTGGCTTTGGTGTCAGTGTATTAACAGCCATGTTTCCTGTTTTATTAATGTCGGTAACAGCGTTTTTGGATATTATTCAAAAAACCGTCGGATTTGATGATAATATCATTATTGAAATTCTTCGTTTTATCGGTAACCCTTCAGCAGCCATGTTATTCTCATTAATGTTAGCGGTATATACAATGGGGATTGCTAGAGAGATTCCAATGACGGATTTAATGGCCTCTGCAGGTGCATCTATTAATGCCATCGGTATGTTAATTTTAATTACTGGAGGTGGCGGAGCATTCAAGCAAGTAATTATTGATGGGGGTGTTGGAAATTATATTGCTGAAATCTTTGCAGATTCATCAATTTCACCTCTTTTACTTGCATGGATCGTCGCAGCGATTTTACGTATCTGCTTAGGTTCAGGAACCGTTGCTGCCTTATCAACAGCAGGGTTAGTTATTCCGTTATTAAGTGGGTATCCTGATGTAAACTTAGCATTAGTCGTACTTGCAACTGGTTGTGGGACAGCCTTTGCTTCACACGTGAATGACCCAGGTTTTTGGATGGTGAAAGAATTTTTCGGATTAAGCTTAAAAGAAACCTTTGCAACTTATACCTTGCTTTCTTCTCTTGCTTCTATAGTCGGAATCGCACTTGTTCTATTGATAAATACATCCCTACTTCTAGCAGGAGCAGTCATTGTTGCTATCGTGATAGTAGCCATCGCTTTCAGCATGTTTAAAGGAACTAAAGATAAAAACAAAAATATTGAGAGTTTAGGAGCATAAACATTGGATATTTTGATTCCATTCAAATCTAGGTTGAAGTATTTCTGACCTAGAATTTCTGTCTTTCAATCTGAGATTGTATTTGTTGTAAGTGTATTAAAGATAGAAAGCAACAAAATAGTAAGTAATCTTCCCATCCTAATTGACCTTGTAATCGGTTGGTTAGGATTTGTTATTTTATTCCGGAATGAAATAAATGAGGTTTCCATTCTAGTAGGTATCAATTAACTTTATATACATTAAAATAGTAACAATAGAAAAAAGAGGTTTCGGATTTTCTGTTAAGGGGACAGAAATAATCAAACAGAGCCATTTTTTATAAAAAAAGATTCACAATTCTTGTTAATATGAATCGTAAAACGTTAAAATGTACTTTGGACCTGAAATTTTGTTATAAAAAGAGTGTTGGAATAAGATTTTTATTATTCCTTATAACAACATAGAAAAAGGTGATTGTAATGAAAAATCCAAAAAATCTATTGGATGAACAAGAATGTAACAATGTGATAACAAAGATGATTATGAAAAGATTTGAAAACTCCTCTTATAGTGCATTAACTAGAATGATTCAAGAAATAGAACAAATAGCTGACATATTGAAATGGGATAAAGACCTTATTACAAATATTGATCCACTCCTATTTATATACAATGAAGTTCATTTTGCCTGTAATAATTCCATTTCTAGCTATACAATACAAACAAGCGATAGCCTTTATATTATCCGGAATTATCCGAAAGATTTATTAAGTAGGTTAGTAGTTTTATATTTATGCGAAAACATGGAAAATATCAGAAAATCTACAGTAAATGACTTTACACATGCCCAAATGAAGTAAAAAAACACGATTTTTAGCAAGTTTTTGTGTGTACATAGTAGCTTTGAAAGTGATTATCTTCACAAGTATATTTTTAATTGCTTTACACTAATGCATTTGTTTATCCTACATTGAAACCTTCTTAAACTTATTATCGTAATCTTAGAGAATACAAATAAGAAAGGATTAGCTTATGAATTTTTCACTCCTATTCATTTCATTAATTGCTATTTCTATTCCGGGAATATGGGTAATGAGTATAGCGGATCAGAGATTGCAAAATCAAATGGAAACTGAGAAAACCCCGATGTGGTTAAGTATCATTGTTCATTCCTCTTTAGTGTTAATATTTACAGCTATTGGTTCGGCATTAATTGTTAGAGTGACTGAAGGAGAAATATTCCTTTTAAAAGAATGGAAACAAGCTGTTGTTGTAGGTATTGGCTGCTCTGTAATTCACATAATCGTTTATTATGGTATCTTCAAACGTATTATACATAGTGAAACCTTTTTCAAAATTGAACGGTTCCGTAACAGTGTAGGTATTAGTGCAAGGCTACTATATGCAAGTATCATAGAAGAAATTATATTTCGATTTGGAATAATGACGCTAATGATTTGGGTATTTCAATTTTTTGTGAATGATCAAGAAATAATAGTATGGACTGCAATTGTGATTTCAAGCTTATTATTCACACTGGCTCACTTTATAGGTATCTCGGAATTTGGTAAATCAAAAACAGCAGTCTATTCTTATGCTATTGTGGGGAATATGTGGGTTGGTGTTTTGTGTGGTTGGCAGTATTGGACGAATGGCATTTTTGCAGCAATTATTGTTCATATGCTGTTTCATTTACTACTTTATCCAATTGAGAAGTATCATTTGAATAAATATGTTTCTGGTTAGATTTAAACCATTTAAAATGTTGAATAAATTTTATTTTCCTGCTAGTATCAAATTGACTAAGTATAAGGAGGAGTACTGTAATGAAAAAAAGAAGTATGAAGTCTTTATCTAAAGGTATAGGGTACTCCACTGCAGTATTTTTTGTTTTAGCTAATCAAGGGAGAGGTCTGTCTAATTTTACATTTAAACGACTGAGACTTAATTAGCTTACATTAAGTAATGGAATTAAAACTCCATAGGTCGTTTCCTATGGTGTGGATAGATAATTATTTAAAAACCATAGGTAATCCTATGGTTTTTTATTTTTCAAATGAGTTTACACAGGAGGAAAAAAATGAATCAATTACATTTAGTAAAATATCAAGAGAATGATTTTGAAGCTTATTTCAGCCTTGTATCGAATGAAAAAGTTATGGAAATGATTACGGAACGAGCTATCCCGCTTGAGGAGGCACAATTAAATTTCCGGAAATTGTTAGAACGCAATAGAAAATATGAACACTTTGGTTCTTATAAAATTTACGATATAACAACAAATGAGTATATTGGTTTTGGTCATTTAACTTTGAATGAAGATACGGACGAAGAAGCTGAAATTGGTTACATGATTTTGCCTAAATATTGGGGAATGAGATTTGGAAGTGCGATTGCAAAAACATTAGTTGAAAAGGCTAAGCACTTAAAACTTAAGAGAATAAAGGCTATTATTGATCCAAATAATGTTCCTTCTCGAAAAATCTTAATTAACCAAGGTTTTATCTCGGAAGAAGTTTGTAAAATTGATGGATTGCCAGGAGAAATACTAAGTAAAAATCTATTATAAATTGGTAGTTAGACAACAGATATCACAGTTTGATGACAATATTCTGTTGTCTATTTTTTTTGATTTTGAATAAGGGTAAATCATTAGATAATATGATAATTTAAAAATCGCCTTATATTGAAACATGCTTTGTCTTAAACTGTTTTGGTGTAATACCGGTATATCTTTTAAAAATTTTTGTAAAATAACTTTGATCGTAAAAGTTTAAACGTGTACAAATATCT
>NZ_JBALMO010000034.1:0-14277 GCF_036963345.1 Bacillus sp. JJ722 | reverse complement strand
TCGTCCGTTCTACAAAACATTCTGCATCTGACATTTCTTTTTGTTGAATAATACTTTGATGAACAATAAACTTTTTACTATATATAGTGATGAATTGCTCATATTTTTCCTCTATCTCTGATAGAGACCAACTTCTTTCTACTAGTGATTCACTTTCCCGAGGTCCTTTATAATCAGAAACAAAGAAGTCAACATATGGCTTTATGTTATATTTTCCGATTAGAAGTTCTACTTCTTTTTCTAAATTATTAGGTGAAATCCAACAACCATTTGAAAAACTTCCAAAACCGCTCCAGTATAGTTCTTTTCTTAGTTCATCGCGAATTTGTCGTTTTTCTTCTGGAATGGTATACATAAGAATACGCCACTTTCCATCCCATTCATGGGAGTTGAGCTTAAATATCCTTTCAGCCGCTTCCTCAACTCGCTGTACACCACGTGGAGTTAAATAATAATAGCTTTTGTGACCTTGTTTCTCTGATTTCACCCAGCCTTGCTTCAACATACGTGAAACAGCAACACGAACAGCTTGCTCGTTATGCCCAAATTCTTTTAATAGTCTTATTAAACTACCAATCCAAATTTTATTTCCATAATGTCGAATATAGTCCCCATAAATCGTAAAAATCATCGATTGCGTATTGCTCATTTACATCTCACTCTTTCTGATTGCAAAGCATGTGTATATTTGTCGAATTTTATACCTTTTTCTATCATATCTAATATTTACCAAGGTCCGCAACAATTATCTACCCTTAAAACTTGCTTGTCTTCGCTCGCTAAAGGCTTGTAGAGCTTCTGTTCGATCCTCAGTTGGAATAATAAATTCATATGCTTTTGATTCTATAGCTAATCCTGTTTGTAAATCAACATTCATGCCTTGGTTAATTGCAAACTTAGCTTGGCGTAGAGCAATAGGTCCGTTCTTCAACATTTCTGAAGCAAGATTCTCGCATGAAGACATTAAATTTTCTCTTTGAACAACATCCATTAAAATACCCCATTTTAAGGCATCGTGACTAGAAAACTTTCTTGCTGTAAGTATTAGTTCTTTCGCTTTCATTTCACCTATTAATCTCGGTAAACGTTGTGTCCCTCCTGCACCTGGTATTATGGCCCAACTCGTTTCAGTTAATCCTAACGTTGCATCATCAACAGCAATTGCAAAATCACAAGCAATCATTAATTCAAAGCCACCACCAAACGCAAAACCATTTATAGCCGCAATTGTAGGCTGTGGTAATGCAGCGATATGATTGAATACATCTCTTATCGCTTTCACATTTCTTCTAACTTCTGTTTCATTTAATGTTTTACGTTCTTTTAAATCTGCACCTGCTGAAAACGCTTTGTCTCCAGCTCCTGTGAAAATAACAACACGTACCTCAGGGTCCAATTCTATAGTAGTTACAATCTCCTGCAATTCATGCAACATGTCATAATTAAAACAATTCAGCACATCTGGACGATTCAGAGTAACATATGCAATATAATTTTCTTTTATATACTGAACAGTGGTCATTATCCTCACTCCTTACTATTCTCTACAATTACGGATATCCCCTGACCTACACCAATGCACATTGTTGCTAAACCATACCGAGAATCTCGTTTTTTCATTTCTTGAACTACCCACCACTTANNTAGTCCCTACGGTTAGAAGCCTTATCGCTTCATTTTTAAGATTTTGTCCTGCGTTCATATCCCTGTCGTGATGTGTGCCACAAGAAGGGCAATCCCACTTACGAAGGTTTAGATTTTTAACGTCTTTGTTTTGATAGCCACAGCACGAACATAGCTGAGAACTCGCAAAGGTTTTAGACACCGCAACTACTTCTTTGCTATACCATTTTGCTTTGTATTCAAGCATAGTTCTAAATTGTGACCAAGACACTTCGCCAATCGCTTTGGCTAACTTGTGGTTTTTCAGCATATTTGATACTTGCAAATCTTCCATCCCTACAATATCGTGGTTTTTGATGATGTAAGTTGAGATTTTCTGCAAATAGTCTGTTCTTGCATGGGTGATACGTTCGTGGATTCTTGCAACCTTCATACGTTGTTTGTTCCAATTGGAAGAACCTTTCACACGCCTGGAAAGGATACGTTGTGTGGTTGCTAATTTTTCTCCAAGTTTGCGAAACCATTTAGGATTAGAGAATATTTCTCCCGTACTCAAAATGGCAAAGTCTTTTAGTCCAACGTCAACACCAACAGAAGAACCTGTTTTTTCAAATGCTTGTACGTCTGTTTCAGCAAGAATGGATACGAAATATTTTCCACTTGGATTTCTTCTAACAGTAGCATTCAGAATACGACCTTCTACTTCCCGACTTTTCGCAAAGCGAACAAGTCCAAGTTTAGGTAATTTGATTTTATGATCTACAATGGCTATATTTCCGTTCGTGTGCTTGGTTGTGTAAGACTGTAGTCTGTTCTTTTTAGATTTGAATCGTGGTGCTTTATTTTGTTTCTTGAAGAATCGAGTATATGAATCAGCAAGGTTTTTAAGTGATGATTGAATAGCAATACTGTCAACTTCGTTTAACCAAACCAATTCTTTCTTTAGCTGTGTTAGTTGGGAGGAACAAGCGTTGTAAGCTAACCCTTTGCCTGTGTGTTTGTACATATCAGTCCATTGAGCCAAAAAGTGATTGAATACAAAACGTGAACAGCCGATTGTTTTCGCAATTAGGATTTCTTGTTTTTTGTTTGGATAGATCCGAAACTTATATGCTTTGTTGACTAGCATTGATTTTCACCTCACTGCATGCCTTGATTTTCAATATATTTCTTAACTACGTTGATAGGAGAATTTCTTGACCGGTAATATCAGCCCTTCTCTTAACTAAGAATGATTTTATAACGAGTACGTTAATCGTTCAAAAAAAAACCTTTAGGCAAACGCCTAACCGACATTCATCTCCCACCTATTGTTGGGCTACGCCCTTCACACGATTGAGGAAGGAGTCTTCTGTCGGAAAATGATAAAATAGACATGCCTATGTTGTAAGGCGGCCTTGATGGAAATCTCCTTGTAGATTTCTATAAAGGAACGACTTATGCTCCAAGCATGTCTATTATCAATTGATTTTTTTCTAGTTATTCTCTACTCTAATAGTTTATATTTAAACTCCTAATGGATTTAGAGGACGACTTCCATAGTAAGACATGATACTCTTTGTTTCTGTATACAACTCCAAGGTTTCAATACAAAGCTCACGTCCAAAGCCTGATTGTTTATATCCACCAAAAGGCGTACCTGGGAAGGCAGAGAATGGACAATTGATCATCACGATTCCAGCCTGAATTTGATTAGCTACTCGAGTTGCACGGGCACCATTTCTCGACCAAAGTGCTGAACCTAAGCCGTACTCTGAATCATTAGCAAGTTTGACAGCTTCTTTTTCGTCTTTGAATGGCAAAATCACCACTACTGGACCAAATATTTCTTCCTGAACAACTTTCATATCATGATTTACATTCGCAATAACTGTTGGCTCATACCAAAATCCATTTTCGAATCCCTCAACCATTGCAGCTTTCCCACCAACAAGAACCTCTGCACCATCAACGATGGCCGATTTCACATATGAATCAATCACATCTAGTTGAGTTTGATCAATAATAGCTCCTACATGTGTACCTTGATCAAATGGATTCCCTAATTGAAGTTTCTTCGTTTTTTCAACAAATTTGTTTACGAATTGCTCATAAATTTCCTCCTGGACATATAGACGTGAACGGGCTTCACAAGACTGCCCTGAATTGTAGAAAATTCCATATAATGATCCATCTACCGCAGCATCTAAATCCGCATCTTCAAACACGATGTTAGGTGATTTCCCACCAAGTTCTAACGTTACGCGCTTCAGAGTTTGAGAAGCTCTTTCCATAATATTTTTCCCAATTGGAGTTGAGCCTGTAAAAGCTACTTTATCGACAAGCTTATGTTCAACAAGATAATTTCCTACGTCTGCTCCTGGACCAGGAACAATGTTTACGACACCTTCAGGTACTCCTGCTTCAAGACAAATTTCACCAAGAATAATCGCTGTTAATGGTGTTAAAGAAGCTGGTTTAACTACTACTGAACAGCCCACCGCTATTGCAGGTGCTATCTTCCAAGCAGCCATCATTAATGGATAATTCCATGGAATAATTTGTGCACAAACACCTACAGGTTCCTTTTCAGTATAATTATGAAATTGTCCAGGGATGTTATTCACAACGCCTCGATGACTTACTATTGCACTTGCATAGAACTCAAAGTCTTCAATCGCTTGCATTACTTGTCCTTGTGATGCTGAAAGAGATTTTCCTGTATCCAAAATCTCCAATTCTACTAATTCATTAAATCGAGCTCGCATGATCGAAGCAATTTTATTAAGAACTCGTGAACGTTTATTAATCGGCGACTTCTTCCATTTACCATTATCAAAAGCGTGACGTGCAGCTTGAATGGCTTTCTCCGTATCTTCTTTAGTTGCTTTAGCTACTTCCGCAATCAGTTCACCAGTAGCAGGATTGAATGTTTTAAAGGTTGAATTATCGCTACTGGCTACTTGTTCACCATTGATAATAAGATGATAGAGATTTCTTATCATCACTGGTTGTTGCTCTGATACATCTTTAATTGTTGACATATTGTCACACTCCTACTACATTATTTACCAATGAATGTTGGTTGTCTTTTTTGTAAGAAAGCCTGTACGCCTTCTCGATGATCTTTAGTTAACCCTGCAATTCGCTGTCCTTCAGCTTCTTTTTCCAAAAATGCTTCAAACGGAAGCTCTTCTGCAAAATGCATGTATCGTTTAATTAATCCAATTGCTTTCGTAGGCATTTGAGCCAACTTAATCGAAAATTCAGTTACTTCTTTCTCCCATGAATCCAACGGAATGACACTTGTTACTAAACCTAACTGTAAAGCTTGTGATGCTGAAACCTTTTCTCCCAAAATAGCTAACTCCGCTGTTTTAGCTCGACCTAGTAGTTTACTTAGAAAGTACAAATTTCCTGAGTCTGGAATAAGACCAACTTGAATAAAGGCATTTACAAAACTAGCTTTCTCTGAAGCTAATCGAAAGTCGCATGCTAAAGCTAAACTAAATCCAGCACCAGCCGCTACCCCATTAACCGCAGCAATTATCGGTTTTTCACATTGCGTTATTTGTTTAATCATCGGGCTATAATGTTGCCTAATAATTTGACCGTGATCCATACTTTCATTGACTTCTGATAGATCCTGACCAGAACAGAATGCTCTTCCTTCACCAGTAATAACGATACACCTTACTTCATCATCAGAAGCAGCATTGCGAACAGCTATTTTCACTTCATTATTCATTTTAGCAACAAAAGCATTTAGTTTATCTGGTCTATTCAATCGTAACCAAGCAACACCATCTACAACTTGATAATTAATGGTTTCAAACATCACATTACCTCCTTATTTCCCTTTAAATCTCGGCTTTCTCTTTTCAACGAAAGCCTGCATACCCTCTTTCTGATCGTGTGAAGAAAATAATAGGTAGAAATTTTTTCTTTCATATTGCATTCCTTCATATAAGGAATAATCCACGGCTTTATTTACAGAATCTTTTATTAATCGTAATGATAATGGCGGTTGAAGTGATATTCTTTTGGCAAATGTAAAGGCTTCTTCATCTAATAATTCTAATTCGACAACCTTATTCACTAGCCCATGTTCCTTCGCTTCTCGAACATGAATTCTTTCGCCAGTTAAGAGCCATTCCAATGCTTTTGTACGTCCTACAATTTTTGTTAATCGCTGTGTACCTCCTGCTCCCGGCATAACACCTAGGTTCACTTCTGGAAAACAAAATTCTGTGCCATTTGCAGCGATTAATAAGTCACAGCAAAGTGCCAATTCGAATCCACCACCGAAAACAAACCCTTTTACCGCTCCAATTATTGGCTTCTTAATCAGCGCTAATCGATCCCAATCAGCAAATTGATTAAGCAGCTCTAAATCAATCGTACCGTCTGTAGCCATCTCATCAATATCGGCTCCAGCTGAGAACGCACGACCATTTCCAGAGATTAAGATAACAGAAACTTCACTATTTCGATCAAACTCTTCCATCGTATCTACAATTTCTTTCACCATTTTACGATTTAATGCATTAAATTGCTTAGGACGATTCAATTTAATACATCCTATGTTTTCACAAATAGCCGTTTCGATGAAAATGGACATTATACTTCTTCACCAATCATTAAAGTTACTAATTCTCCAGCAAAGCCCATTAAATCTTTACCTGATGCTTTTCCTTCAGCAGAACGCATCCCTTGCTTCAATGCTTCGTGATCTTCATAATACATTTCACATAATAAATAGTAAGCTCCTTCTCCACCCATTGGAGAACCAACAATTTTTGTTACTTCCATTTTCTTTAGACCTGGAATTTTTTCTGTAATTGGAGCATGAACATTGAAATAATGCTCGTCGAATGCTTCCTTATTTTCCGGATGTTTATATAAAGCTATTAATTTAATCATTATTTTTTCCTCCTATTACATTAATATTGATACTGGTTTCATTGCTTCAAACGGATTTTTACAACTTTTACAATACAGAATGCTTCTACAAGCAGTTGGTCCGAAAATATTCTCTAAAGTTACATAAGTAGAACCACAATATGGACAATCTACATGCCATGAGCCATCTGCTTCTAATTGACTTGGCGGAGGTGAAATGCCAAACTTTTTCAAGCCTCTTTTTCCTTCATTTGTAATGCGATCAGATGTCCATGGCGGTGAGGTTAAAAACTCCACTTCTACCACTTCACAATCAGTTACATCTTGAACAGCACGTATAATATTGCTTTTAATGAAATCTAATGCTGGACAACCAAGGAAAGTTGGCAATACTTTGATTAAGATTGAGTTTTGCCGAATAGATATAGCCTCAACCATACCTAAATCGATAATACTAACAGTATCGATTTCCGGATCTTTTACATTTCTTAAAATATGCAACACTTCATTCTCTGTTATTTGTATAGGGCACTCCATTTCTCTCACCTCTTTATAGAAAAATTACCAAGCTGTAACTGGATCAGAGTTATACACTTCAGAAAGTGTTACAAGTGCATCGTCTATTTCACTTGTATGTAGTCCATTCCTTCCATTATATTGTTGGATTTTAAGCTCTTTTGGAACTTCTATACCTACAGATTCAAAAACTGGAGTAATCGCTGCAATCCACTTATCTTGTAAATCATCACCATCTAAAAGTCCTTGTTGTTTAATTGCTGTTTCTTGATTCCCTAATGAATACATATCACCAAAATCATTCCAAACTTGTTCTATCGCTTCTGACATTCGTGTTTTTGCTTGTTCAGTTGAACTCAGCAATTGTACAAACCATGTTCTCCAATGCATTAAGTGAAAATAAATTTCCATATTTACTTTCACAGCCACCTCTGCAAGCGGTTTATAACTGCTTAGTTTTAAAGCATCCATCTTCAATTTCTTCGCTTGTGTATAGAAATAGTTTCGTACTACTGCAAATGCCCAATCATATTGAGCGTTTTCCATGTAATACCCCGGTCCATTAAGACGTTCTACAATAATAGCGTTCTTTCTTTCTTGAGCTGGGCGAGCATGAGCTAAATCATCTGCTTTTCCTTCACCTAAATCTTGTAATAATCCATAGAACATAGCTGCATGCCCCATACTATCTTGAGTGATAGACGATGATGCTACATCTTCTTCAATATGAGGAGCTAATCCTAACCATTCCGAATTTCGAAACGAATATAAGAAATCATCGTCAGCTAATTGAAATAATAGTTCAACTAAAGCCGCTTTATATTCAGAACTCAAAGTTACGGAGTCTTGACTCATTTTTGATCCCCTCCTGCCCATGATAGAATTTCTTTCTCATCTAGCATCTTTTGCTCGTAATGACGCCATCTTTCTCTTAAATATCCGTAGCCTTTCGTAGTACGGTAATCTTTGTTATCTAATCGAACTAGCATTTGTTTATCTTCTGGTGTTATGGCTCCGATATCTTTGCGATTCACTACCCAAATATCTGCGACTGTTTCGCGACGCATGAAGTTTTCTTGAGCCATTATTAAAGCCATTTCTTTATTGGGGGCAAGTAAGCTGAATTGGTGTTGAAACGTGGAAGTAGGTGTTCGTTTACTGAAGACTTCATACTCTTGGTAAAAGGTTTTTTTATCATTACCCACTGGCATTAACCTCCTTTTCGATTAATGGATTGTTTCTGCTAAAGCGACACGAACCCATGCATTATTTTCATAAGACATTCTTCGCAACCTTAAACGATCTTGTGATCGTGGTCCTTGGTTTCGAATAATTTTCTTAAACTCATTCCAATCGGGTTGTTGATATATCCATTTTTGCTGTTCTTCATCAAAATGAATGGTCGGGTCAGGAATCGTTAAACCTAAAGACAGTATACGCGGTACATACTTCGTAAAAAACTTTTGTCGCAAGTCTTCATTTGTTTTTACACGAATCTTATATTTGATAGTCGTATCTTGCTTCGAAGTGCCGGTTGTTTCACTATCTGCAGGACCAAAGAACATAAGCAATGATTCCCACCATCGATTTAATGCATCTTGTACTAACTCTTTTTGTTCAGAAGTACCTTCTACTAATGCCATAATAATGGCTTCTCCATGCTGAGCATGAAAAACTTCTTCCGCACAAATTCTATGGAGAGCTCTAGCATACGGCCCATATGATGCATTCAGCATATTCGTTTGTGACATTATAGCTGCTCCATCAACTAGCCAACCAATTAACCCTGCATCTCCCCATGATTTAGTAGGCATATGAAACACATTGTGAAACTTTAAATCACCGTTGAAAAGATCTTGCATTAAATCTCCTCGATCTTTTCCATAAGGTTTGAGTAAATCTTCTGCTACCCTCAGCAATATTTGCCCGTGACCCATCTCGTCTTGTACCTTTGCCATAATTCCTAACTTTCGTCGTAAAGATGGTGCCTTAGGGACCCACTCCTTCTCTGGAAGCGCTCCCATTATTTCGCTAATTCCATGCATTGAAATTAACTTAATAAGCGTGGTCCTATAATCCTCAGGCATCCAATCATCTGCTTCAATCTTTTCGCCACTATTTATTTTTTGCATAAATAATTCAAGTTTTTGAGAATCTGATGATTCTGTAACAATCGTCATTATGAACACCCTTTTCATATAACGTTTTTATAACTGTATTATAATTTTCTGTTACATAAAAAGTCAATTAATTCAGAAAATATATTTTCAAACCGGTAATCCTTTCTTACGATGATCGATAATCCGAATTGCTTTTCCTTCTGACCTTGGAATACTTCCAGGTGCTTGGACTTTAACATTCATGGAAACTAAACAATGATTTTTCATATCGTGTTGTATTTTTCTAGTTACACTTTGAATATAATCACTCATCAAATCACCGTTACAATTTCGATATATTTGTTCATTTAATTCCACGTGTAATTCGACACGATCCATCGCATCTTTATAAAGCAGATGCACTTGATAATGCGGCACTAAATCTACATTACGAAGCAAACATTCTTCAATTTCTAAAGGAAACACGTTTACGCCGCGGATAATTAACATATCATCAATTCTGCCTTTTACGCGAGACATACGTATAGTAGTGCGTCCACAACTACATTTACCTCTAGAAATTGACGCTATATCTCCTGTTCGATATCGAATTATCGGTGAGGCTTCTTTCGTTAAACTGGTAAACACTAATTCTCCTTCTTCTCCATCTGCAACAGGCTGCAGTGTATCAGGATTAATCACTTCTACAATGAAATGATCCTCTGCAATATGTAACCCGTTCTGAGCTTCATGGCATTCCATTGCAACTCCTGGTCCCATTACCTCACTCAAGCCATATATATCACATGCTTTAATACCAAGCTTAGTTTCTAAAACTTTTCGCAACTCTTCAGACCATGGTTCCGCACCAAAAATCCCATACTTTAATGAACATTCCAGAGGATCCTTACCCATCCTTTCCATTTCTTCCGCAATTCTAAGAATATATGATGGAGTACCTGCAATTACCGTTGGTTTACACACTTCTATAATATTAATTTGACGGGTTGTATTACCTCCAGAAATCGGAATGGTTGTTATACCAAGTCTTTCTCCTCCATAATGAAGACCTAATCCACCTGTAAATAAACCATAACCATACGCATTTTGGAACACACTATCTACTTCCCCACCAGCTATAGCAATAGCACGTGCCACAATATCAGCCCAATGACTAATGTCATTTTGAGTGTATCCTACGATTGTTGGTGAACCACTCGTTCCTGATGATGCATGAATACGAACTACTTCTTTCATAGAAGTTGCAAACAATTCAAAAGGCTTGCTATTGCGTAAGTCAGATTTTACTGTAAGGGGTAACTTACTTATTTCATCTACTGATGTAATATCCTCTGGCTTTAATCCAAGTTCATCAAATTTCCTTTGATAGAAAGGAACATTTCTATAGACTCTTTTTAATGTTTCTTGTAACCGCCCGAGTTGAAGCGCTTTCATTTGATTTTGTGAATAAGTCTCAACTTCATGAATAATCATTAAATATCCCCCTTCCCTTAATTCTTTGCTCCTCTTTTCTAAAAGCTTGTAAGTTAAATCCGTTTAAACTGAAACTAGAAGCACTACTATTAGCTCAGTTAAACGGAAAATCAAACAATAATTTGAACCAATCCGTTAAAAGTTAATTTGTATGAGTCGGCAGCTTTTACATTATCCGTTTAAAAGCGTCCAACTACTGAATTCCAACTTACAAACCAAAATGTATATAACAAAAATACGTTAATTATAGTTATTTTGTTATATTTAGAAATAAGATAACACGAATCCCTAAAATTGTAAATATTTTCTGAATAATATAAAAATATACTCTTGTATTATAAAAAATACCGTTTAAGATACCAAAATAGTAAATATTTTATCTTATTAAAAACTCTTAGTTAGAATATAAAACAAATAATATCCATTCGTTATTATTTTGTTATATTACTTGTTAGAAAAAAAGACGGTTTTCCTTATACGATGGAACCCGTCTTTTTTTACAATATTTTTCGAATGATATACTTATAAACTCAATGCTTCTGGTTCACTTGAATTTGAAAATAAATCTGCTAAATAATCGTTAAGAAAAATGCCGTTTGGATCTAATTCTTTTCTTATATCTTGAAAGTCCGCGAACTTAGGGTATAACTCCTTCAAGTCTTCATTACTACGCTTATGCATTTTCCCCCAATGCGGACGCCCTTGATACCTCTTCATAATTTCTTCCATATCAGCAAAATACTCTTCGTAAGGCATTCCTTTATACATATGAAAAGCAATATAAAATGAATCTCGTTGATACGATGGACTAAGCCAAATATCATCCGCTTTTACCGTTCGACATTCTATTGGAAAATGCACATTATAACGTTTTATATTAATTTGATATCTTATTTCTCGTAAAACCACCTTTATATGCTCTATCGGAATGGAATACTCAACTTCTCTAAAGCGTACTAAACGTGGTGTAGCAAACAAATGATAGCTATGAGCTGTTATGTTTGCCTTGCCAACTGCCTTTGCTGACAATTTACTAAAAAAAGAGCTAGTTTTGGGAAAAATTCTACATGTTTCAGATATTATATAAAATAAGTAGTTTTCTAGGATAAGGTTTTTATAATGATGAGCCTTTAAGCTCTGAGGACTTTTTTCCGTAACATTCATTGTTTTTACTTGAACTAAATCTGAATACGGAAATAAATAAAACTCGAAATGACGATTTGAATGTATTAATGCTTCTAAATGTTTCTCCAGGTGATCATATGAAACTTTATCACTAACATATTCATATATTGGACTTTTAATGATTTTCACATTAACTTCCACAATTATGCCTAGCATGCCCAATGAAACGAGACTCGCCTTAAAATAATTAGGATGCTCTTTCTCAGACAATGTTAACAAATTTCCAGTTGCCGTAACTAATGTTAAGGCTATGACTTGCGTTGAAACATTACCAAATGCTAATCCTGTTCCATGTGTACCAGTGGATAATGCTCCTGCAATACTTTGAACATTAACGTCTCCCAGGTTCTCTTGAGAGTAGCCTTTCTTTCCAAGTGCTTCCCCTAAGTCATACAATCGTGTTCCTGCAAGTATGGTAGCAGTACCTTCTTCTTCATTCAACCCTACAATTCCACTTAATAAATCCAATGATATGAGCCACTCATTAGTTTCTACAATTTTTGTAAAAGAATGACCTGCACCTACTACACGAATCTTTTTATTATGTAAAGATGCATCCTTCACAATTGTACAAACTTCTTCGATTGAGCTTGGGTATATGATTTTTTCTGGTTTACTTATACTTGTGTGCGCCCAATTTTTCCATGTTTGTCTTTCAACAGTTTTTATCATAGAAAACATACTCCTTCCCCACGATACGTGTCATATCTGTCCAAAATTTGGCCATTTGATATGCATAATATCTCTTGAAAACGCTCACAGATTTCCCCGGCTTTCGCAGCTCGAAATACAATAGGATCACCAATTTGTAACTTGGCTTGTTCAAAGTAAACTGGAGTTTGTACCTCACCTGCCCCTTCTAACGACAAAAGTTTTCCTCCTTTTGGATAGACTGGTTGTGGAACTTTATCTTTTCCGGCAGGACCAGAAGCAATGTATCCACCACCTAGACAAGTGTATATATTAGGTGTTGGTATTCTAACTATCGGTAATGCAAAGAATAATGCTGGTTTATATTGAAAGGAAGAATAATAATCGAACAACATAGGAGAATAAATTCCTGATCCAACCGATATTTCTGTAACTACATCTTCACTTGAAGTAGAATCCACACTTCCGGTTCCACCACCATTTACGAATGTAAGAGTAAACCCTTCCTGTTGAAGAACCTCCACAATTTCCTTTCGCCTTGTTGCAATTTCATTTATTGATTTCCTCTTCATATATGCAACTACTTTGTTCTTCATTCTCTGGGAAGGCATCTGCTCTCCAACACCCGCAATCTGCGCCTCATAACCCATGACACCGATTAGTTCTAAATGCTCGGATTGTTTTATTTTTCTTGCTATTGCTAACACACTCTCTTCATCAGAAAGTGGGGATCTTCGGACACCAAAGTGTAGATTACCAAATTTCGTACTCATATCAACGTCAATGCAAAGATATAATTTACCGTTCACTTCTTTACCAATACGTTCAAAAAAATCAATGTGAACCTTAGAATCTACCATACAGATTATTTTCTTACCATTTTGATTATGCTTTGCAATTTCAAGTAATGCCTCTTTATCCCAACACGGATAGCCAATTAAAAGGTCATCAAAACCTTTTTCTATTAGAAATAATGCCTCACGGGGACTAAAGCACATCAGACCTTGGTACACGCTATCGGATGTTAGAATTCTTTGTAATACTTTAATCGAACGAATCGATTTAGTAGCAATTCGAATTCTTTTTCCATTTGCCTTTGCCGCTATGCTTTTACAATTACTTTCAAATGCAGCGTTGTCTAAGAGCAATGCCGGAAATGATATTTGTTTCATTAAATCTCTTGAAATCAATGAAAACACCACTTTTCTTCATTAATATAAAACTAGAATTCTTTCTATTGTAAGCGAAAAATAATCATTCATGAAGTTTATTTCTGAAAATTCAAAATAAAATGAATGGATTTCTTCCGTTTTAAATGACCAATCACCTAATCTAAAAGGAGCACAGATATAAAACTACTAGCATCTAGTCATATAGCAAATCCTGTTGTTTGATAGAAACGAATACTTAATGAAATTTCTTAAAGGTAAAGTATAGCCTACTAAGAAATGAAGTAAAATTACATGTCAAAAAGGTTTGATTTTTTACCATTAGCTTAAATAGGTAAAAAGAAATAGCTTGATATACCTATAAACATAGTGTATACTAATTTATAAATCTAACTTAGACTCAAACTCAAACAGCAAAAAGGACTTTAGATTAATTTCTAGAGTCCTTTTTGCATTTAAATGAAAATATGAGGGCACTCATTACCTCTTACTGGTAGTATGTATAACTTACTTATATTAATTTAGTTGGGCTTTTTCTATAAAATCTCATTTTTTAAGAAAGTCATTTTTCAATAATAATTGAAATGATGTCATCCAACTTAATAAATGCAACATCTTCATTTACTTCGATTAATCGTATTTTTCTATGTATGTTATTT
>NZ_JBALMO010000033.1:0-14051 GCF_036963345.1 Bacillus sp. JJ722 | reverse complement strand
AATGATTCAGTAATATTTGTAGTTAAAGATAAAGAAAAATATGTTGGCTTTACTCAACTGTATCCTACATTTTCATCTATATCTATGAAAAGAGCTTGGATATTAAATGACCTTTATGTAACTACAGAGGTCAGGGAACAAGGAGTAGGAGGAATGCTTTTAAATAAAGCAAAGGATTACGCTACTGAAACAGGTGCTAAAAGCCTTAGTCTCAGTACAGCAGCAGATAATTATTCAGCTCAAAGATTATATAAAAAAAATGGATATGAAAAGGATACTCAATTCTATCATTATGAATTGAATTTAAATGAGTAACTATTTAATCTCGCAACGGATGTTTTTGAAAGGAGTAAACAATGAAAGATGATGAAATATTTGCCTACCTTCATCGCCTTGGCATCGAAGAAAAAAAGCCACCCTCGAAAGAGTATCTTTTTGAACTCCATAAAGCCCATATGGAGAAAATATCTTGGCAGACTATAGATATCTTTGGAGGGAAGCAAACAACAATTAATGAACGTGATTCAGTACAAATGATAATACAGCAAAGAAGTGGATACTGTTTTCATTTAAATGGAGCTTTTTATTTACTCCTTCGTTCATTAGGTTTTGATGTTTTTATTCACTGCGGAGGTGTACAAGGAAGAAAGTCAGATCCAGTTATAGATTCTTTTCATATTGGTCTATCAGTAGATATTGACAATAATGGTGAAAAAGAAAAATGGCTTGTTGATGTTGGTTTAGGAGATATGCCTTATGAACCAATACCATTGCAGACTGGAATCTATCAACAAGCAGGGTTTTCCTACTTTATAAAGAAATCAACTGTTGACCATAGTGGGTGGCGTTTAGAATCTAGTCATCCAGGTAGTTATTTAGGAGTTGATTACGCTTCCAAAACTACAAATAGTATCGATATCTTCAAGATGAAACATACATTTTATAGTCAATCTTTAGATTCACCTTGGCGGAATTTATTTTTAATTCAAAATCGCCAAGCGAATGTTTGTAATGAATTAAGGGGGTGTATTTTCAAACAGCGTGATTCTACAAATACATTAGTAACAGAAATTACACATAAAGAACAATGGTTAGAAGTATTATCTAATATATTTAACGAAAAGTTAGTGGCGTACTCAGCAACTGAAAAAGAAGAGTTATGGAGAAAAGTAAAAAAAATCCATGAAGAACGGAAAAATTTATTAAAAGTCCAGAATAAATACACTTAAACAAACAGATGCGAGAGTCTAAGATTAAGGCTGCTAATGAGCAGTCTTTTTTTAAACAAAGTAAGGGAGATTCAAATTGCTGTAGACATAAATTCTACTTTGATTGGAACTTATGAAGATTTGTTTAATTCCTGGGAAATAGAATATATCTAATTTTTGTATGAGCGCCTCAAGTGAGAAATTTTTTTATTAGAATGATTGTGACAATTTTTCGAAGAAGAGTAATTAGAATCAAAACTAAACCTTTAAATATTGTGACTTAAGTAGCGCTAAATCCTTTGAAAATAAAAATATCTAGGAATAAAATACTATTTGAAATATTTGTAATAATTGTTATATTTAGTCATGGGTGCTTATTAGTTTACTAAATTTTTAAAGGGGATGAAGCAATGAAAAAAAGAATAGGAGTATTACTAGTTGCCGTAATGATGCTAATTTCTGTTATTCCTTCTTTCACGTATGCAGCAGAAGTTAAAGGAAACAGCGCTAGTAATAGTGTGAATTACGGTTATATCACAGAGGATAAAGGTTGGTATTACTTCCGTGATGGCAATGATATTTATAAAATGCGCACAAATGGTAAGGAAAAGAAATTATTAGTAAAAGGATTAATATCTCCTAGCCACTTATCAGTTGTAGGTTCTTATCTGTATTACGCAGATTTAGAAGGACCAAAAGACAGTGATGTAATTAGCATTTACCGTGTTAGTTTAGACGGTAAAGTAAAGAATGTTATTGCAAAAAATACATCTGATGAATACTATATTTTGGATAATAGTATTTATTATTTACAAGCTAAGAGTGCAAACCCTGACCATGGTTATTATTTATCAAAAATGAATTTGGATGGAAATAAGAAAGTAAGATTACTAAACACTACTGTTGATTCATTTACGACAGATGGAACAAATATTTACTACAGCCTAAATGAACTATTATACCGTACTTCTTTAGATGGTAAAGGAGCGGTTAAAGTAATGTCTGATAAGGCTTGGGAAGTAATAGTAGCAGATGGCTGGATCTATTATAAAAATGTAAACGATGGATTAAAACTGTACAAAATAACTACTAATGGAAAAAATAAAACACGTTTAACTACAAAAGCTGTAGGAGCATTTCATGTAGATCGTTCGACTATTTTGTACAATCATTATGATTATACAAATTTTGAAGGTACAGCGCTATATATCATGAGCACTAATGGTAAAAATGTGAAAAAACTTTCGAATAAACCGATGGATTATATTATTTATAAACTAGGTGATAAGATTGTTTATGACTTCTATAATGAGAAGGATGAAAAAAATTATTTCTATATGAGTACTTACAAGAATGGAAAATTAGGATCGGGTAATTTAATTTTTAAAATTCTTGAACCATAATCTATTCGAGTAATTAATTTAGTTATTCTCATACAAAAAACACTAGAAATGGCTCTTGATTTTATGATTCTGTTATTCAAGAGCCATTTTTTTATTTTATTGCTTTTAATTTACAGTTTCCTTCCTTGAGTATATAGCAAATATATAGTAAAATTTTATTGATATGCTTTAAACGGGGAGGATACACGATGGCAACACCAAGTATGGAAGATTATATTGAGCAAATTTATATACTAATTGAAGAAAAAGGATACGCTAGAGTATCGGATATTGCAGAAAATTTAAGTGTTCATCCATCCTCAGTTACTAAAATGGTTCAAAAGCTAGACCAAGAAGAGTATTTGATATATGAGAAATATAGAGGACTCATTTTAACTTCTAAAGGAAAAAAAGTTGGCAGACGACTGGTATATCGTCATGACCTATTAGAAAATCTATTACGAATAATGGGCGTAAAAGAAGAAAATATTTACCATGATGTTGAAGGAATTGAACATCATTTAAGTTGGAACGCTATAGACCGCGTTGGTGATTTAGTTCATTATTTTGAAGAAGATCCAAAGCGCATAGAAGCGTTGAGAAATGTTCAAAAAGCCAATGAAAATACAAGTGAATGATTGACAGGAGGTAACGTAAAAATCGTCATAATGAATGATTTTTACGTTACCTTTTTTTGAGAAGATAGTATTTCGTGTACATTCAGATTACGGAAAGATTGTAATATTCTGATTTTTGGTGTATATAGGAAATATAGGATTGTAATTGAATGATATCGAATAAGGTGGGGAAATAATGAATTGGCACGAACAAGCAGAAGTAAAATGGGATTCTTTTGCACGAAATTGGGCTAGTAATTCAAGGGAAATGTGGGAAAAAGGAAGCAGAAAAGATATTATTCCATTCTTCTTGTCACATATACCAAAGGGGAGTCATGTTTGTGATTTAGGATGTGGAGATGGTTATGGCTCGATGAAATTATTATCGCATGGATATAAAACAGTTGGCCTTGATTTATCAAAAGAAATGATTGAGACAGCAAAGAGTCGAATACAAGACGAAAATATTCGATTCATTCAAGGGGATATAGCTAGATTGCCGTTTGATAATGAAGAATTCGATGCTATAATGGCTATTAATTCAATTGAGTGGACTGAAAACCCGCTAGATGCATTGAATGAAATGAAACGTGTAGTAAGAAAGGGTGGCAATGCTTGTTTCGGTATTCTTGGTCCAACTGCAGGTCCTCGTAAAGCGCATAGTTTTAATAGGCTTTATGGAGAAAAAGTTATAATGAATAGTATGCTACCATGGGAGTTTGAGAAAATAGCGGTTGAAAATGGTTGGAATTTAATCGCTGATCATTGGGTGGAAAAGCAAGAAGCAAGAAAGCATACATTACCAAGTATGCCTAAAGAATTACAACAATCGGTATCATTTATGTGGTTATTTATTTTGAAGAAAAATTAAATGGTATCTTTATTGAAAAACACAGCGTGAATTGCTGTGTTTTTCACCAATTTGGAATTAAAAAGTCTATTGTCCTAATACCATCCACCGCCAGAATGATACCATCCGCCTCCTGGGTTCCATCCACTACCTGGATACCATCCTCCCCCTGGGCTCCATCCACTACTGGGATACCATCCTCCCCCTGGATACCCTCCACCACCGTGGTGCCATGTGTGATATGGATGCCATGAGCTACTTGGAAGCCAACCACCGCCCGGTGAAAATCCACCAGCACCGACGCCAGCACCAATACCACCAGATACGTGACCTACTGATCCAACATGACCAGCTCCAACAGGTGGGTCAGGGGGACGCTCCATCCAATCATATTCTCCTTCAATAATTTTCTCGCTATCAGTATCGTATTGATGGTTTTGAAATTGTGCATTGTAGTTATAATCGTATTGATTCATTCGTATCACTACCTACTCTTTTTTTATTGGTACATTTACAAATTATGTACATCATGCTTAATCTGAAGCTTGTTCGGATGATATCAGGCTTGTTTTTTCAGTATCAAACTGATTTTGTTGTATATAAGTAAAGAAGCTATCTATCCTTATTCCTTAAGGTAGATAACTTCTTTATGTAGGTATTCTAACTTTCTACATGTGTATTACGAATGTTTCTACTAGTCCATTTTAATCCCATTGGAAAGGTGTTTCTTGATAAACATAATAGTTTAGCCAGTTAGAGAATAATAAATTACCATGACTTCTCCATTTATGTGGAGGCCTGTTATTAGGATTATCTTTTGGGAAATAGTTTTCCGGAACATTTATTTCAATTCCTTTTTGAAGATCCCTGTCATATTCATGCGAAAGTGTTTCAGATTCATATTCTGGGTGCCCAGTGACCATAATATGTTTACCATCTTTTGAACCTAATAAATATAAGCCCGCATCATCTGAAGTAGCCATGATGATCAGTTCAGGGTGATTTTTGATTTCTTCTAGACTAACATCGGTATAGCGTGAATGAGGTGCATAAAATTCATCATCAAATCCACGAACTAATTTTTCGTTTTTTGTTAATAAGTTATGTGTGTAAACGCCTGAACATTTCTTTGGTAGCTCAGATTTATTTATACCATAATGATGATATAAGGCAGCTTGCGCACCCCAACATATATGCAAAGTAGAAGTTACATGATCCCTTGACCAATTCATTATTTTACTTAATTCACCCCAATAATTTACATCAGTGAAAGCAAGTTTTTCTACAGGCGCACCAGTCACAATCATACCATCAAATTTTCGATGTTTTACTTCATCAAAGCATAGATAAAATTGATCTAAATGGTATTTACTTGTATTCTTTGATTCATGTGATTCCATTTTTAAGAATGAAATATTTACTTGTAAAGGTGTATTTCCTAGTAAGCGTAGTAATTGAGCTTCTGTTTTTTCTTTCTCTGGCATCAAGTTAACAATCAATATATTTAATGGGCGAATATCTTGAGTATTCGCACGAGCATCATCCATTACGAAAATATTTTCACTTTCTAATATATCTTTTGCAGGTAATTGACTTGGTATTTTTATAGGCATCCTTTAGCCTCCTTTTTCCAGTGGTTGTTTGTACATTTATAGCCATTATAAATAAATGAGATAGCTACATACAATAGTAAAGTTCGATTTTTGAGAATATTTAATTCATTTAATTGTAAATGATTTAGTACAGTTTTACTCGTATAGTCATGTTACAATCTTTATAAAAATAGCATGATTGTTTAGGAGGCTAAGTATGAGTACATCAGTTGAGAAAACAATAAAGAGTGATTTAGACATAGCAAAGAATTCAACTATGAAGCATATACAAGAAATAGCTGAAGCACTACATTTATCAGATGAAGAGTATGATACATATGGGAAATATAAGGCGAAAGTTTCTTTAGGTGTATTAAAGAAGCCTAGTCAAATAAAAAATGGGAAGCTCATTTTAGTAACAGCGATTAGCCCAACGAGCGCAGGAGAAGGAAAATCTACTGTAACTGTGGGACTTGGAGATGCGTTGAAGAAATTAGGTAAAAATGCTGTAATAGCGATGAGAGAGCCTTCTTTAGGACCTGTAATGGGTGTGAAAGGTGGCGCTTGTGGTGGTGGATATGCACAAGTTCTTCCTATGGACGATATTAACTTGCACTTTACAGGAGATATTCATGCTATAACGACAGCCCATAATGCGCTTGCTGCATTGATTGATAACCATATACATCAAGGGAATATGCTAAATATTGATCCACGACGAATCATTTGGAAGCGCGTGTTAGATATAAATGATCGTGCTTTGCGAAATGTAGTAATTGGCTTAGGAGGTCCAATTCAAGGTGTTCCTCGTGAAGATGGGTTTGATATTACAGTAGCTTCAGAAATAATGGCTATTCTTTGCTTGGCGGAAAACGAAAAAGATTTAAAAAGAAGACTAGCGAACATTGTGATAGGTTATACCTATAACCGAGAGCCAATCACCGTTGAGCAGTTAAAAGTTGAAGGTGCACTAACATTATTATTGAAGGATGCAATTAAGCCTAATTTAGTGCAAACAATTGAACATACACCAGCATTTGTACATGGCGGTCCATTTGCAAATATTGCACATGGATGCAATAGTGTAATTGCAACAAAAATGGCTTTGAAACTCGGTGAATATGTGGTCACTGAAGCTGGATTTGGTGCTGATTTAGGTGCTGAAAAGTTTTTACATATTAAGTCGAGAAGTGCAGGTATTAAACCGGATGCTGTAGTAGTTGTAGCTACGATTCGTGCTTTGAAAATGCATGGTGGGAAGCCAAAAAATGAACTAGCAATTGAAAATGTAGAAGCTTTACGAAATGGTTTTGAAAATCTTAAGAAACATTGTGAAAATATGGCATCTTTCGGATTGCCTTTTGTTGTAGCATTAAATCGATTTGTTACCGATAGCGATGCAGAGTTGATGGCATTTGCTGAACTTTGTGCAGAACATAAAATTCCATATGAATTAACGGAAGTATGGGGTAAAGGTGGCAACGGCGGTGTTAAGCTAGCTGAAAAGCTACTTGATGTAATTGAGCATAATGAATTAGAGTTTTCTTACTTATATGATGTGAGTGATTCGATTCCTAATAAACTTCGTACAATTGCTCAAAAGATTTATGGTGCGAAAGATGTGGATTTTTCCTCTAAAGCACAGAAACAAATTCAAGAAATTGAGAAAAACGGATGGAATCATTTGCCGATTTGTATTGCGAAAACACAATATTCCTTTTCTGATGATCCACTAAAGTTAGGAAGACCAGCTGATTTTACAATTACGGTTAGAGAGTTAAAACCATCTGTAGGTGCGGGATTTATAGTAGCTTTGACAGGTGATGTGATGACAATGCCGGGATTGCCAAAAACACCAGCTGCTTTACAAATGGATGTTGATGATAAAGGCGAAGCGATTGGGTTATTTTAAGTGAGGTTATATAATGTTTCATCCAACAGCTTATGAGAATTTTAAAGTAATCATTGAAGGTTCTGTATATGATTATGATTTAACTGGAGATATTGAGATCATAAATCGCTCCGAAACAATAGATTTATCAGTGTTATCACGTAGATACGAAATACAGTTTGTTCTGCCAAAGTTTGAACATGTTATCGGCAGCATCATAATTGATGCATCTTTATCACATCTAGCAGAAGAGTTGCTATTGAATAACGAGGAAAATGCAGCAGCTAATGTTGAAATTCATTTTTTGTATCAAACGAAGCAACCACAATCGAAAGAAAGTATTCAATCTGTAACGGATTGTTTATTTGAAATTTGGGGAAAAGATCGCTATATTGAAACATTTTCTACTGAACATTATCATAATGGTAAGTATAGGAATGCATCTCAAAAGATTGTTGTTTCATTTAACCGATTAGTAACAGAGAATCAAGCAGATGATTTATATGAGCTAGTAAGCTATGTTATTACATCGTTAGAGGAATTAAATAAACAAGATGTTTCTTTTGTATGATGATGCTTTTGCTTCATATAGAGCTTGAATGTGATTAAGGGGTGATCAGGGTGACGATATACGATTATAATGCAACGTTGATAAACGGAGAAGAAATTTCGTTAAAACAGTTTGATGGAAAGGTATTGCTCATTGTGAATACAGCAAGTAAATGTGGATTTACACCGCAATATGAGCAATTACAGACGATTTATGAGCGTTATAAGGAAGATGGATTGTCTGTCTTAGGATTTCCATGTAATCAATTCATGACCCAAGAACCAGGAGATGAGCTAGAAATTGATAGCTTTTGCCGGTTAAATTATGGTGTAACGTTTCCGATGTTTGCTAAAGTGAATGTCTTTGGTGAAGATGCGCATCCGCTTTATAAATTCTTGACACGTGAAGCGCCAGGAATGATGGGGCTTAAAGGAATTAAGTGGAATTTCACAAAGTTTCTAATCGATCGTGATGGGAAAGTGGTAGCTAGATTTTCCCCACAAATGAAACCATTTGATATTGAAAAAGAAATAACGAAATTGTTATAGATATTTTCAATTTCGTTGTATAAAAACTTCGTGAACTGGCGAAGATGTAGAAGAACTATTTAAAAGAGGCTTTCTCCTCAATCGTTCCAAAGACGATTGTGTGAGGAGGCCTTTTTTATTGTCGGTTGTTGTCTTAGTAAATGAAATATATAATGGAAAAAAGCGAACTACTTCATGTAATCTTGTTTAAAATGAAACAAATAGATATAAATTATGGTTGCCTAGTACATACGGCTGTGTGGCTGGTTTAAGGAGAAGACATAAAAGATATGAAAATATTAACTGCAGAAAATGTAACAAAAGAAATGGCTGAAAAAACATTATGGGAAAATGTTTCTTTCTCTATAAGTGAAGGAGAAAGAATCGGTATAATTGGTGTTAATGGTTGTGGGAAATCCACTTTGATGAAAATAATTGCTGGAATTGAAGAGTGTGATCATGGAGGAATTGTACATCCGAAGGACTATCAAATTTCATTTTTATCGCAAGATCCTGATTACGATGAGTCTTTAACGATTTTAGAATACTTATATGCTAGTGATACACCATTGTTTAATTTAATTAGAGAGTACGAACATGCGCTTGAGAAACTACAGCAACATCCTGAAGATCAATCACTGCAAGACAAAGTATTGGCTTTACAGCATCGAATGGACACAGAAAAAGGCTGGGATCGTAGTGCGGAAGGTAAAGTGATTTTAAGCAAGTTAGAGCTTCCAGATTCTTCACAAAAGATTGGTCATTTATCCGGTGGTCAAAAGAAACGTGCTGCATTAGCAAAAGTGCTCATTGAACAACCAGATTTGTTAATTCTAGATGAACCTACTAACCATCTTGATGCAAGCAGTATTAAATGGTTAGAAGAATATTTAAACAAATATCCGCATGCTGTTCTCTTTGTAACACATGATCGATACTTCCTTGATTCTATCTCAACGAAAATTTGGGAATTAGATCAAGCTTCATTATTCGAATACAAGGGCAACTATGAAAGTTTCCTAGAAGGTAAAGCGATTCGTGAAGAGAATAATGCAACAACGATGGCTAAAATGCAAAGCTTATTTAAGAACGAATTAGCTTGGATGAGAAAAGGTGCTAAGGCGCGTACAACTAAACAAAAAGCCCGCATTCAACGATTTGAACAACTAGAAGACGATGTCAAAGGCAACACTCAAAGTGACAATTTAGAAATTGAATTAGCAGGGTCTCGTTTAGGACGAAAAGTTATTGAATGTCATCATATAACGAAGTCATTTGGTGATAAGGTTGTCATAAATCATTTTTCACGATTGTTTAAACGTGGTGATCGTATTGGTATCATCGGTAAGAATGGTTCAGGAAAATCCACTTTATTACGTATTTTAGCAGAGAGAGAATCTCTTGACAGTGGTGAATTGGAAAAAGGTCAAACAGTAAAAATCGGCTTTTACACCCAAGAAAACGAAGATATGAATGATAAACTTCGAATGATCGAATATATTCGAGAAGAAGCGGAAGCTATTCAACTGAAAGATGGAAGTACAATTTCAGCATCTGCGATGTTAGAGAAATTTTTATTTCCAATGCATACACACGGGACGCCGATCTATAAGCTATCAGGTGGAGAAAAGCGTCGTCTATATTTGTTACGTATTTTAATGTCTTCTCCAAATGTATTATTACTCGATGAGCCAACAAATGATTTAGATACACAAACGTTAACGGTGTTAGAAGACTTCTTGGAAGGGTTTGCTGGCGTAGTTATTACTGTTTCGCATGATCGTTATTTCTTAGATAAAGTAGCTACAGAATTACTAATCTTTAAAGGTGATGGAGAGATTGGAACGTACTTCGGGGAATACAGTGATTATTTAGCGACAGTATCACATGAGAAAGAAAGTAAAGAAACCGTTGAGAAAGCACCTGTTCTGCCGAAAGAGAAGGAAAAGAAGAAACGTCTTTCTTATATGGAAAAGCGTGAATGGGATACAATTGAATCGGATATTGAGAAGGTAGAAGAGCAATTAAAACAAGTGGCATTAGGCTTAACTGAAATTGGTAGTGACTTTACAAAAGGACAGCAACTAATGGAAGAAGAAGCGCGTTTAAATGAACAATTAGAGCATTTAATGGAGCGCTGGACATATCTTTCTGAAATTGTTGAGGGATAATTAGAAGTTTATTTGGAATAGGTGAATGAACGGGGAAACTTTACCGCTATTATTCGCTGATAATGAGCCGTTATGTTTATAAATCAAAAGGTGATTTATAAACAATAGCGGCTTGTTTTCATAAAAACCTTGTTGCATTCTTTTTATTTTTAAGAAGCTAATTCTTTCTGATATTACCTGTTTTGGTGCATATTGGATTTTTTGACACCTAATATTAGTACCTGGTTATAAAAAAGTGTTTCTATATGTAAGGTTCTCGTATAAAATGAAAAGTATCATTAAACAAATGAACTTCTATTAAGGAGAGATTTCATGAATACTTTTGTTTGTACCATACTTTTCATAGTAACTAAGCTGTTTGGTTTGTTAAAGATAGAAGGGAAAACAAATATACCATCAGATCAGCGATACGTTGTTACATGTTCTCATACTAGTTGGATTGATGTGATTATGCTAGCAATTGCAGTCTATCCAACGCCTGTACACTTTATGGCGAAGAAAGAATTATTTCACAGTAAAATTTCAAGAAAATTTATGGAATCTGTTAAGGCCTTTCCGGTTAATAGAGAAAATCCTGGACCAAGTGCATTGAAAATACCTTTGAAAATTTTAAAAGATAATAAATGTGTAGGTATTTTTCCTAGCGGTACAAGAACAAGTGAAGATGTGCCACTTAAGCGGGGAGCTGTTACAATCGCTGTGAAGGCAAAAGCTCCGTTACTACCTGCAGTTTACAAAGGTCCTTCTACGGTTAAGCAAATACTAAAAGGTGAAAAAGCAGTTGTTATTTTTGGAAAACCAATTGATTTTGAAAAAGAATTGCAATCAGTACAGAAAGAACAGTTGATTGAGAGCGGAGTTAGTTTATTGGAAACGAAGATGAAGCAATTACAACCTTAAAGGTGTCGATTCCTTTTCATAAAAATTTATTTATAGTATGCTTATAGTATTTATTAATCTTAATTATTGGAGTGAATTGTATATGTCAAATGCATATGAACAATATATGAAACAAGTAGCTCAACCAATGCGTGATGAATTATTAAATAATGGTTTTAATGAGCTAACAACAGCTGATGAAGTAGAGCAATATATGGAAGGAGCAGAAGGGTATACTTTTGTAGTTATTAATTCGGTATGTGGTTGTGCCGCTGGTTTAGCTAGACCAGCAGCAACACAAGCAATGGCTGAAAGTACGAATAAACCGAATGCTATTACTGTTTTTGCTGGGCAAGATAAAGAAGCAACAGCAAAAATGCGTGAATATATTACTGATTATGTACCATCTTCACCTTCTATGGCTCTTTTCAAAGGAAAAGAATGCGTTCATTTTATTGCACGTGAAGAAATCGAAAATCATTCAGTAGAAGAGATTTTATCTAATATTCAACAAAGTTTCGTAGACCATATCGCTTAAGATGATTGTTACAACAGCTGGACGAACAACTGAAGAATATGTTGCGAAAGCAAAAGAAGTAGCAAATGACTTACAAGTTCCATATGAGCCTAGACGGAAACGTTCATTACGAGCGCTATTCAAGCTGCATCCACTTGTTGTTGTAGTGGGTAAAGAAGGTATTCATCTTTATCATCAAGATGGAAGTGAGCCGTATTTCTTTCATCCTAATTTAGCGATGGTTCGAGTAAAGCGTTTGATAAATGATGGTCATGATGCTTTTATAGACATATCTGGACTAAAGCAAGGTGATGAATTGCTTGATTGTACGTTAGGCTATGCGTCTGATAGCATAGTTGCGAGCTTCGTCGTTGGAGAGACTGGGAAGGTCATTGGTGTCGAAGCTAGTCCTATCTTAGCTTATTTAGCGAAGGAAGGCTTGCAGAGTTGGAAAGGGCAACATGTACAAATTGAAGAAGCTATGAGACGAATTACGGTCGTTGAAGGTAATCATTATAATTATTTACAACAAATGCCGTCTAACAGTGTAGATGTAGTTTATTTCGATCCGATGTTTGAAGAAAGTATTGATGAATCCAATGCTCTCCAAACCCTTTCTCACTTTACTTCATTTGCAGGTATTACGAATGAAATTATTGCTGAAGCTAGAAGAGTAGCACGAAGAAAAATTGTATTGAAAGATCATTTTCGTAGCACTCGTTTTGAGGAATTTGGTTTTATTCAGCATATTCGTAAAACAGCCAAGTTTCATTACGGAACAATCGATATATAGGTAAATGTTGAACCGCTTGATGCCTAATGCTGGCTTCAAGCGGTTTTTCTATTATGTAAAAAGTTAATATAGGGAAAACGAATGCTAGTCAGTGAAGCATAAGAAAATGAAGTATACAAGCATGATTATACTGAAAATTGAAAAGAACCAAGTTTCTATCATTGTATTATTCCTCCTTACTAATAGTTTTTGCATATTATATTATTTATATACTTTAATACTATGTAGTAGAGAGTAGTAATGAATGAATCTAGTTAATTGTTTCTAAATTATTAATTAGTGATTAAATTATTATGAAACCTCTTTCGAATTGTTTCGTATATAGTAGAAACAGTGTATATTGTAAGTAAAGTAGAATGCTATAAACGAGGGGAAGTTCTATGGTCGTACCACAATGGTTAAAGAAAAGCTTAGTAATTCTATTGTCAATTATGACGTTAGGTTTAGTATCACCTGATGATTTTCATTGGCAAGATGAAGCAGCCGCGAATAGTAAACCTCAGAAGAAGAGCTCCTTTGAAGAAACTAAGCCAGTAAATGAATTTGTAATACCAACACCAATAACTACAGAAGAAGAGCCATTTGATCGGGATAAGCAGATTGAGGGCTTTGTTCTTAAAGCTGAAGAAAACTGTTATTTGAAGTTTGGCGATCGAATTAAGCCACGCATTGAAAATGAATTTAAAGATATTATTCTTCCAAAAATGGAAGAGGCTATTTCAGAACATTTACAAAACTATCCAGAAGAACATTTGTCGAATTTAGTAATCTCCGAAAAACCTTCATCCTCCGCAACAGGAGAGAAGATTTTCAATATCTACGATAAGCAAACAGGACAAGATATTATTCGATTCCATGTAAGAAGAGAAAATCCGCCTCAACAAGGCTATTGGTTTAATTTTCACTATCATACAAAAGAGGATGATTTCTTATCTCATCATGATTTAGGAGCCATTTATTGGGATAAGAATACACCTCCAGCATGGAATAAACAACTACATTAATGAAAAGAGAGGGGCGTTCGAAAAGTGATTTTCAATCACTTTTCGAACGCCCTTTTACGCTTTTTAGCCC
>NZ_JBALMO010000032.1:0-12392 GCF_036963345.1 Bacillus sp. JJ722 | reverse complement strand
ACTATTCAGTTCTTTGTATTCTCTTTTGTCTATAAGCTATTAAAAAAACCTTTTTAGCAATTAAGCTAAAAAGGTTTTTAACATTATTTTTTTAATGTAATAACTAAATGACGATAAGGATCTTTACCACTAGAATATGTCTCAATACGATCGTATTTCATTAAAGCAGTATGAATTACTTTTCGCTCATATGAAGGCATAGGCTCTAATGCAACTTCTTTTCTAGTTTTTAAAACTTTTTGAGCCATTTTTTCTGCAAGATTTACAAGCGTATCATTTCTTCTTTGTCGATAATCTTCAGCATCTAATAGAATTGTTAAATACTGTTTGGAATGACGGTTTGCCACTAATTGTGTCAATAATTGAAGAGAATTTAACGTTTGTCCTCTTTTACCAATTAATAATGCAAGTTTACTACCAGATAGTTTAAATGTAATCATTTTTCCATCAACTTCGACATCAATCGCTACATTCAATCCCATATTTGTAGTTACTTTTTGCAAGAAAGCTTTTGCTTCTTCAATTGGATCAGGTTGTAAGGTAACCTTAACAGCTGCTTTACGTGTACCAAAAAGTCCGAATAGCCCTTTTTTTCCTTCATCTAGTATTTCAATCTCAACGCGATCTCTTGTTGTATTTAACTGAGCTAAAGCTGATTCTACTGCTTCGTCGACACTTTGTCCTGTAGCAGTTAATTCTCTCACTTCTTCGCTCCTCCTGCTTTACTTGTAGCAGTATTTTTCAAATCTGGTCCTTTGATGAAGTACGTTTGTACAATCATAAAGATATTACCCACTACCCAATATAATGATAGTGCTGCTGGGAAGTTGATTGCAAAAACAACAATCATAATCGGCATTAACCAAAGCATCATCGCCATTTGTGGATTGCCATCTTGACCAGCCATCATCATTTTTTGTTGAATAAATGTAGTAATACCAGCAATTATCGGTAAAATAAAGAACGGATCTTTTTCTCCTAGATCAAACCACAGGAAACTATGATTCGCAATTTCTTCTGTACGCATAATTGCGTGGTAGAAACCAATTAAAATCGGCATTTGAATAATTAGTGGGAAACAACCTGCTAATGGATTTACACCATGCTTTTGGAATAAAGCCATTGTCTCTTGTTGTAATTTTTGTTGCGTTGCAGCGTCTTTAGAAGCATGTTTTTCTTTCAGTTTTTGCATTTCTGGTTGAATTGCCTGCATCGCTTTTGTACTTCTCGTTTGTTTAATCATTAAAGGTAAGATTAGCAAACGAACAAGAATAGTAACGGCGATAATCCCTAAACCGAAGTTATTCCACAGCGCATGTGAAACAGTTGTAATCAATACTGAAAGTGGGTAAACAATAAACTCATTCCAAAATCCTTCACTTTTATCAGTAATTGGTACGTTTACTTCCGTACATCCTGCAAGCAGTAACATTACAGAAACAATACCAACCATAAGCAATATTCGCTTTTTCAAACGTTTATTCCTCCTTATTGCTTGTATCTTTAGTATAGATTTATATATTTATTTATTAAATCGAAAAACTTGTCCTACTGTCAGTTAAATAAATTTAAACAAAACAATGTAAGGGTTTTCCTCTTTAAAAAATAAATTTATTCTGTATTTTATCATTTATTTTTAAACAATTCCTCAGTAGAAAGAAAAATTATTATACCTTTTCTCTTCTCGATTGTTTTTTCAATGCTTTTCCTTTTCGAAGAGCATGAGCTAAGCTACTTTTCACTTCATGAAAATCCATCTGTGCAGCTGGCTTCCTAGCAATAATAACATAATCCCTCTGAGTTAATAGATCATCTTTCATTTCTAAGAAGGATTGACGTATATACCTTTTGATTTGGTTCCTCATCACGGCATTGCCTATTTTCTTGCTCACAGATAACCCAATTCGAAAATAATCTTGCTCTAGCTTCGGCAAAATATAAATGACAAATTGTCTATTCGCAAATGATTCACCTTTATGAAAAACTTGTTGAAATTCTTCATTCTTTTTTATTCTAAATTTCTTTTTCATTATACACACCTTCAAGTTATATCAATCCCGCTTGAATTGAGAAAAAGTCCTAAGCTGAAAAAAGACCACTGAGAGTTTTCAGTGGCCTATGCAGATAATACTTTTCTACCTTTACGACGACGAGCAGCTAACACCTTACGTCCGTTTTTAGTGCTCATGCGTGCACGAAAACCATGAACTTTACTGTGTTTACGCTTATTTGGTTGATAAGTTCTTTTCATTATATGACACCTCCCTGAGGATTACAGTTACAGACAGTCCTACTAATTATATAGATGGTATATAAAAATTGTCAACCTTAATCAAAAAATTGTTTCGAAACAGCTTCAAATTCTTACACATCATCTGACGATTCTTCTCTTTCCAAAACTTATTTTGCAGCTCGATCAGCCAGCCTCATTCTTTTTTATTTTCTACATAAAAACGGCTTACAACACCTTTTCCTCTCTTGTGGATAAAATTTTCGCCATTATTTTATTATCCACAACAATATTAGACAAGTTTTTCACATGTTAAATTGCTGGTGATAACTTATTATTAACAGTAATGCGCAATGTGGATAACTTTTAATAAACATTGCAACTACTAGATTTATTTGATATTATATAAATGTTTTCACTCTGAATAACTTTATCCACAAAAACACTTATCCACAAACTGTGAATAACTTGTGGATAGTTATTTACAGGTGTTAATAATAGGTTGTCCACATATTGTGGATTTTGTCGAAAAGCCTAATTACTTCTTATATATAAATATTATCCACAAAGTTCAATTGTGGTTTTTCACTGAGCACTGCAATTTTTAAGGCTAATATTTCATATCTATTATTGTCTCTTGAAATTCTTTTCGTATTCTCGAGCGTTCACTTTACGTGAATTATCTAGAGGATTAAAGTACACCATAATGCAAAAAAAAGAAGGAAATATACAGATTAGCTTCATTCTTATAAAGGAGGGTTTACGTTGGAGAATATTGATTCTTTATGGGATCAAGTATTACACCAAATGGAGAAAAAAGTGAGTAAACCTAGTTTTGAAACATGGTTAAAATCAACTAAAGCCTCTTCTATCCAAGGAGACACACTCACAATAACAGCTCCAAATGAATTCGCTAGAGACTGGCTTGAAGGACGGTATACTCACTTAATTTCTAGTGTTTTATATGAAGTTATTGGTGAAGAATTACTTGTCAAATTTGTCATTCCTCAAAACCAGCATAATTCTGATCTAGATTCGGGCAAACAAGCTGAAAAAAAAGGCAAGAAACGTGATGAAGATCATGCTGATTTTCCTCAACATATGTTGAATAATAAAAATACATTCGACACATTTGTTATTGGATCTGGAAACAGATTTGCACATGCAGCATCGTTAGCTGTTGCTGAAGCACCTGCGAAAGCCTACAATCCATTGTTTATCTATGGTGGTGTTGGTCTTGGAAAAACGCATTTAATGCACGCCATTGGACATTATGTACTGGAACATAATCCAGCTGCTAAGGTAGTTTATTTATCATCAGAAAAATTTACAAATGAATTTATTAATTCAATTCGTGATAATAAAGCAGTAGAATTTCGTAACAAATATCGAAATGTCGATGTATTACTAATAGATGATATTCAATTTCTTGCTGGAAAAGAACAAACGCAAGAAGAATTCTTCCATACTTTCAACACGCTTCATGAAGAAAGTAAACAAATTGTCATTTCGAGTGATCGACCGCCAAAAGAAATCCCTACGCTAGAAGATCGATTACGTTCCCGATTTGAATGGGGTTTAATAACTGATATTACCCCTCCTGATTTAGAAACACGAATCGCTATTCTTCGTAAGAAAGCAAAAGCTGAAGGTTTAGATATTCCAAACGAAGTTATGCTGTATATAGCAAATCAAATTGATTCTAATATTCGTGAATTAGAAGGTGCACTTATTAGAGTAGTAGCTTATTCTTCACTAATTAATAAAGATATAAATGCTAGCTTAGCTGCAGAAGCACTGAAAAACATTATCCCTAGCTCTAAGCCAAAGATTATTACGATATATGAAATTCAAAAAGCCGTTGGAGAACAATTTAGTGTTAAGCTAGAGGATTTTAAAGCGAAGAAAAGAACGAAGTCTGTTGCTTTTCCTCGTCAAATTGCCATGTATTTATCAAGAGAATTGACTGATTCTTCATTGCCAAAAATCGGCGATGAATTCGGCGGTAGAGATCACACTACCGTAATACATGCTCACGAGAAAATCTCTAAATTAGTACAAACGGATTCTCAACTTCAACATCATTTAAAAGAAATTAATGATCGTTTGAAAGCATAGACGTTAACTGAATACTGTTGATAACAAGCCAGAGTTTATTCACAGTCTGTCCACATGTGGATAGACTGTTTTTCCTTGGCGAAACAGGAGTTATCCACATATCAACAGGCCCTACTATTACTATTACTATTTTTTATAAAAAAGAATTATATATATTTGTAAAATGAAGGAGGATTTTCATGCAATTCATTATCCAAAGAGATCGATTAGTAGAAAGTGTCCAAGACGTAATGAAAGCTGTTGCTTCAAGAACAACGATTCCAATCTTAACAGGTATTAAAATTACTGTTTCAAATGATAGTGTCACACTAACAGGTAGTGATTCAGATATTTCAATTGAATCTTCTATTCCATTAGAAGAAGAAGGAAACGTTTTAGTAGAGATCAAAAAAACAGGAAGTATTGTTTTACCAGCAAGGTTCTTCAATGAAATTGTAAAAAAACTGCCTATGGATGATGTTGAAATTAGTGTTGAAAATGGACTACAAACGATTATCCGTTCAGGAAAAGCTGAGTTCAACTTAAATGGATTAGATGCAGATGAATATCCTCATTTGCCACAAATCGAAGAAGATAGCATTATTACTATTCCAACAGACTTATTAAAAACATTAATTAGACAAACTGTTTACGCAGTGTCCACGTCAGAAACACGTCCTATCTTAACAGGTGTCAAGTGGAATGTTGAAAATGGTGATATAATCTGTACTGCAACAGATAGTCACAGACTAGCTTTGCGAAAAGCGAAGGTAGAATCAAATGCTGTTGAAAGCTACAATGTAGTTATTCCAGGAAAAAGCCTAACAGAATTAAGTAAAATTCTTGACGATTCACAAAATCCTGTGAGTATAGTTATTACAAATAATCAAATTTTATTTAAAGCCAAGCATCTATTATTTTTCTCAAGATTGTTAGAAGGGAATTATCCTGATACTTCTCGTTTAATTCCGTCAGAAAGTAAAACGGATATCACAGTGAATACAAAAGACTTCCTTCAATCAATCGTCCGTGCTTCTTTATTAGGAGAAGGAAAAAATAATATCGTAAAGCTTTCTACTATTGGACAATCAGGTGTAGAGATTTCTTCAAATATTCCTGAGATTGGTAAAGTAGTTGAAGAAGTACAAGCAGAGTCTATTTCTGGTGAAGAGCTGAAGATCTCTTTCAACGCAAAGTTTATGATGGATGCGTTAAGAGCATTAGAAGGTTCAGAGATTAGAATTAATTTCACTGGTGCAATGAGACCATTCGTAATTCGACCACAACATGACGATTCGATGTTACAATTAATTCTTCCGGTAAGAACGTATTAAAACAATTAAAAGCTGTTAGTATTGACTAGCAGCTTTTAATTATTATATTCGAAAGTAAATTTTATCTAACTTTTGTACATATTAAAATTACTAGCATAAAACTAGTTTTCTTTGTGTATTTTGTTAGGTTTTAGTAAAATGAAGTATTAGAGACGATTATAGAAAGAGTGCATAAACTTATGGATACAATCTCAATTTCAACAGAATATATTACTTTAGGTCAATTTTTAAAAGTAGCAGATGTTATTCAAAGTGGTGGAATGGCTAAATGGTTTTTGTCTGAACACGAAGTTTATATTAATAATGAATTGGATGTAAGAAGAGGTCGCAAGCTTCGTGCAGGAGATATTGTTGAAATACCTCAAATAGGTAAGTTTCTTATTAAGTAAACTTTGATTGATGGGCATTCCCCGCCAATCATAAGTTTACTCAATTGCCAGATGGAACGGGATAAAAGGAGCAGAGTAAAGGAAACGATTGTATGTATATTGAATCACTTAAAGTGAAGAATTACAGAAATTATGAAGAGCTAGAAATGAGTTTCGAAAATAAAGTAAACGTCATTTTAGGAGAGAATGCTCAAGGTAAAACAAATATCATGGAATCTATTTATGTGCTAGCTATGGCAAAATCCCATCGAACATCAAATGATAAAGAACTTATATGTTGGGATAAAGAATATGCTAAAATAGAAGGTAGAATACATAAAAAAAATTCAACGATTCCACTTGAATTAGTTATTTCTAAAAAAGGTAAAAAAGCTAAGTTCAATCATATCGAACAGCAGCGTTTAAGTCAGTATGTTGGAAATATGAATGTCGTAATGTTTGCTCCTGAAGATTTAAATCTTGTTAAAGGGAGTCCTCAAGTAAGACGGAGATTTATTGATATGGAAATTGGACAAGTATCGCCTTTATATTTACATGACTATAGCCAATTTCAAAAAATACTTCAACAACGAAATCACTATTTAAAATTGCTGCAAACGAAGAAACAAACGGATCTCGCTATGCTTGATATTCTTACGGAACAGTTTATTCAATATGCTGTGAAAATTATTGAAAAACGGTTTCAGTTTCTCACCCTATTACAAAAATGGGCAGAACCTATCCATGATGGTATATCAAGAGGCTTAGAAACGTTAAAAATACAGTATAAACCATCGGTAGATGTATCAGAATCAATGGATTTGTCGACAATGATTGATGAATACACTGAAAAATTTACCAAGATAAAACAAAGAGAAATAGACAGAGGAGTTACTCTTTTTGGACCCCATAGAGACGATCTTGTTTTCATAGTGAATGGACGTGATGTTCAAACATTTGGATCTCAGGGACAACAAAGAACAACAGCTCTATCACTGAAATTAGCAGAAATTGAATTGATTCATGCTGAAATAGGTGAATACCCTATTTTACTACTCGATGATGTTTTATCTGAATTAGATGATTATCGTCAATCGCATCTTCTTAATACGATTCAAGGTAAGGTGCAAACTTTTGTAACGACTACGAGTATTGAAGGAATAGATCATGCAACATTACGTGCGGCAGCTACTTTTCATGTTATTAAAGGAGATATGAAACAAGTAAAATAGAGGTGTCATGATGTATATCAGTATTGGTGGTGAGGTTGTTATAAAATCAAGGGATCTTATTGCAATACTCGATCAACACATAGTCCATGAATCAAAGATTATGAGAGATTTTCTTAGAAAAACAACTGAAAATGTTGCTGAGTCGACAAAGGATACTTATAAATCGATAGTGATAACTACAGACAAGGTATATTTCTCTCCTTTGTCTTCCACAACCCTAATAAAACGCTCATATTAGTACGCTTTCTCTAGATAAGGAGATGGTGTTGTAATAGTGAACGGAAAGACTATTAATGAATTCTCATAATGAAATTATTCAAATGAAAAGTGCAGGTGATACGAATTGACAATGGATCAAAAGGCTGATCAAGAACAAACGTATGATGCGAATCAGATTCAAGTGTTAGAAGGTCTCGAAGCAGTTCGGAAACGTCCTGGAATGTATATTGGATCAACTAGTGAAAAAGGTTTACACCATCTCGTATGGGAAATTGTTGATAATAGTATTGATGAGGCATTAGCAGGATATTGCGATGAAATCAAGGTAACGATTGAAAGCGACAATAGTATTACCGTTCAAGATAATGGACGTGGTATTCCAGTTGATATTCAGGAAAAAATGGGTCGACCAGCTGTAGAAGTTATTTTGACAGTCCTTCATGCCGGTGGTAAGTTTGGTGGTGGAGGCTATAAAGTATCAGGTGGTCTTCATGGTGTAGGTGCTTCCGTTGTAAATGCCTTATCTACAAAATTAGAAGTATTTGTTCATAGAGATGGCAAGATTCACTATCAAGAATATGCAAAAGGTGTACCGGTTGATGATTTGAAGGTAATCGGAGAGACAGATATAACAGGAACGAAGATTACTTTTTGGCCAGATGACGAAATTTTCACTGAAACACTTGAATATAATTATGATACATTAGCAACTCGATTACGTGAGTTAGCTTTCTTAAATAGAGGCATTAAAATTGTTATAGCAGATGAACGAGAAAATAAGAAAACCAATGAATACCACTATGAAGGTGGAATTGTTTCTTATGTTGAGCATTTGAATCGCACAAAGGAAGTGCTTCATGAAGAGCCAATTTCATTAATAGGTGAACGAGATGGCATTTCCATTGAAATCGCGATGCAATATAACGATAGCTATACAAGTAATATTTATTCTTTTGCGAATAATATTCATACGTATGAAGGCGGTACGCATGAAGCAGGTTTTAAATCAGCTTTAACGCGTGTAATAAACGATTATGCCCGTAAACAAGGCATGATTAAAGAAAGTGATGCTAATCTTTCAGGTGATGATGTTCGTGAAGGATTAACAGGTATCATTTCTGTTAAGCATCCAGACCCTCAATTTGAAGGTCAAACAAAAACAAAATTAGGTAATAGTGAAGCTAGAACCATTACAGATTCTATTCTTTCTGAAAAGCTAGAGAAATTTATGCTCGAGAATCCAACAGTAGCGAAGAAGATTGTTGAAAAAGGTTTAATGGCAGCTAGAGCTCGAATGGCCGCGAAAAAAGCCCGCGAATTAACGCGAAGAAAGTCGGCTTTAGAGGTTTCAAGTCTACCGGGTAAGCTTGCAGACTGTTCTTCTAGGGATGCTTCAATTAGTGAATTGTATATCGTTGAGGGTGACTCAGCGGGTGGTTCTGCTAAACAAGGACGTGATCGTCACTTCCAAGCGATTCTACCATTACGTGGTAAAATTTTAAACGTAGAAAAAGCTCGTTTAGATAAGATTCTTTCGAATAATGAAATTCGAACAATCATTACTGCTCTTGGAACAGGGATTGGAGAAGATTTTGATATTACAAAAGCTCGTTACCATAAGATTATCATTATGACCGATGCTGATGTTGATGGAGCACATATTCGAACATTATTATTAACATTCTTCTACCGTTATATGAGAAGTATCATCGAACATGGCTATATCTATATTGCTCAACCACCTCTTTTCAAAATTACTCAGGGGAAAAAGGTAGAGTATGCATACAATGATAGACAGCTTGATGAGGTTTTAGACGCATTACCACAATTACCTAAGCCAGGTTTACAACGTTATAAAGGTCTTGGAGAAATGAACCCAGATCAACTTTGGGAAACAACAATGGATCCTAAAACGCGTACCTTTCTACAAGTTTCTCTTAAAGATGCTATTGAAGCAGATGAAACATTTGATATGTTGATGGGTGATAAAGTAGAGCCCCGTCGAAACTTTATTGAAGAAAATGCAGTTTACGTGAAAAACTTAGATATATAGAAAAAAGCAGGATAGCACCATCTATCCTGCCTTTTACATAGTAACGAAAAAAGATAAAGCGAATGCTTTCAAAGGGAGGTTTTCTCCATGTCGGAATCTAGAGTACAGGAAGTTAACATTAGTCAGGAAATGCGCACATCATTCTTGGATTATGCCATGAGTGTTATCGTTTCACGAGCACTTCCTGATGTAAGAGACGGTTTGAAACCCGTACATCGTCGTGTTCTATATGCAATGAATGATTTAGGAATGACAGCAGATAAAGCCTATAAAAAATCAGCACGTATTGTTGGTGAAGTAATCGGTAAATACCATCCACATGGTGATTCATCTGTTTATGGAACCATGGTTCGAATGGCACAAGACTTTAACTATCGTTATATGCTTGTTGATGGTCACGGAAACTTTGGATCGGTAGATGGCGACGAAGCTGCTGCGATGCGTTATACAGAAGCGCGTATGTCAAAAATCTCAATGGAGTTATTGCGAGATATCAATAAAGATACTATTGATTATCAAGATAACTATGATGGTTCAGAAAGAGAACCAGTCGTTCTACCATCTCGTTTTCCAAACCTATTAGTTAATGGTTCAGCAGGGATTGCTGTAGGTATGGCAACAAATATACCACCACATCAACTTGGTGAAATCATTGATGGTGTATTAGCCGTATCGAAGAACTCTGATATTACAGTGGATGAATTGATGGAATATATCCCAGGTCCAGATTTCCCAACTGCTGGTTTAATTTTAGGTCGAAGTGGTATCCGTAAAGCTTACCAAACAGGAAGAGGTTCGATCACTCTTCGTGCTAAAGTTGAAATTGAAGAAAAGCCAAATGGAAAACAAACGATTATCGTTACAGAAATTCCATACCAAGTTAATAAAGCAAAACTTGTAGAAAAAATTGCTGAATTAGCACGTGATAAGAAAATCGATGGCATTACAGATCTACGTGATGAGTCTGATCGTAAGGGTATGCGAGTTGTTATGGAAGTTCGTAGAGATGCTAATGCGAATGTTCTATTAAACAATCTGTATAAACACACAGCATTACAATCAAGCTTCGGTATTAATCTACTTGCATTAGTAGATGGTCAACCGAAAGTGCTAAATCTAAAACAATGTCTTGTTCACTACTTAGACCATCAAAAAGTAGTTATTCGCCGTAGAACTGAATTTGAACTACGAAAAGCGGAAGCAAGAGCTCATATCTTAGAAGGTTTGCGAATCGCATTAGATCATCTTGATGAAGTAATTGCTCTTATACGTAGCTCACAAACAACTGAGATTGCCAAAGAAGGCTTAATTTCTAATTTCTCTCTAACAGAGAAGCAAGCTCAAGCTATCTTAGATATGCGTCTGCAACGCTTAACAGGTTTAGAGCGAGAGAAGATTGAAAATGAATACAACGCTTTAGTAGAGCTTATTGCGGAATTAAAAGGAATTCTAGCGGATGGGGAAAAAATTCTAGAAATCATTCGCGAAGAGCTTCAAGAAATCAAAGAGCGTTTTAACGATGAAAGAAGAACTGAAATCGTCTTAAAAGGCTTAGAAAGTATTGAAGATGAGGATTTAATTCCCCAGGAAAATATAGTCGTTACATTAACTCAAAAAGGTTATATTAAACGACTTCCGATTTCTACATACAAGAGCCAGAAACGTGGAGGTAGGGGAGTCCAAGGAATGGGTACAAATGAAGATGACTTCGTAGAACATCTTTTAACAACAAGTACTCACGATACTATTCTATTCTTTACGAACAAAGGTAAAGTATACCGTGCAAAAGGATATGAAATTCCTGAGTTTGGTCGAACTGCCAAAGGATTACCGATCATTAACTTACTAGAAGTGGAAAAAGGCGAGTGGATTAATGCCATTATTCCTGTAAGTGAGTTTAAAGGGGATAATTTCTTATTCTTTACAACAAAATTAGGTATTAGTAAACGTTCACCGTTAGATTCATTTGCTAACATCAGGAACAATGGATTGATCGCCTTAGGATTGAAAGATGATGATGAACTTATTTCTGTTAAATTAACAGATGGAAATAAAGATATTGTTATTGGTACTAAGAACGGTATGATGATTCGTTTCCCTGAAACAGATGTACGTTCAATGGGACGTACAGCCACAGGGGTTAAAGGTATTACTCTTCGTGGAAATGATGAGGTTATTGGAATGGAGCTTCTTGATGAAGGAGCAGAGATTTTAATCGTAACTCATAATGGATATGGTAAACGTACGAATGAAAAAGAATACCGAATCCAAAGCCGTGGTGGTAAAGGTATTAAAACATGTAATGTTACCGATAAAACAGGTACACTTGTTTCAGTAAAAACGGTAAATGGTGAAGAAGACTTAATGATCATCACAGCAGCTGGCGTAATTATTCGAATGGCAGTTTGTGATATTTCTCAAACAGGTAGAAATACACAAGGTGTAAAACTTATTCGTTTGGATAATGATGAAAATGAATTTGTTTCTACAGTGGCCATCGTTGAGAAAGAAGATGAAGCCGATTTGGATCAAGAATCTGACGAGAACCTTCCTTCAAGTGAGTATGAGTCTACAGAGGAATAATTAAGAAGAAACTTTTAATTCTTTAGGTATTTTCTAAGGAGTTAAAAGTTTTTTTATGGTTTTAGGAGTGAGAATGATGAAGTAAAAAAGCAACAATAAATTTATTTTTCTGATTTTAATTAAACGCTTGCGTAAAATGTATATTGCCTATATAATAATAAAAGTCGACAAGAGAGCAATTGAAAAAGTAGCAAAAAAGTTGTTGACAAAGAGGTTCAAAAGAGATAAACTTATAAAAGTCGTCAAAACAAACGACTGAATCGTTCATTGAAAACT
>NZ_JBALMO010000031.1:0-8610 GCF_036963345.1 Bacillus sp. JJ722 | reverse complement strand
ATTTATAGCAGTTATTAGTTCTGCCGTCATATTTAAATTTGTGTATATTATGGTTCCAATCTACATTGCCAATATTGCTCAGTTTTTCTATATGTGATCAATTATTCATAATCTAAATACTTCGACGTTTTTAGATATGTTGTTAACCAGATCAGTTTGTTCTAATGCTAATTAGTTAATAAACTAATTAAATTTATTAATTCCCAATAATTCACTTATTAATTTAATTGAAAGTTTTCATCAATTGAATTGTGTCTCTATAAGCCATTTATTCATGTGTAAGAGACATCAAAGTTTCGGTAACCTTTAGGTTTACAACTTTAAACATCAATCATCCTCTTCCCTCAAACCACCTCACTAAAAAGAACATTTGTTCTATACGACTGAAATCAGCACTTTTATTAATAAATTCCTTTCAATTATTTGCGATTTCGGGGCAGGATTATCCTAATTTATGTAATTTGAACATTAAATATATCAAAATGCTCTTTTTCTCAAACGAGAACATTTGTTCTTGTTTGTGTTAAAAAGAAAAGCACCCATCTGGATGCTTTCTGTTTTTATATCAATTATACTTAGCTTTTTTTAACTGGTATTGCAGCATGATCTTCTTTTTTTACAAAACCATAGAATAGAATTCCACTTGCTAATAACGCCATACCCAACATAAATGTTTTAATATCTGATGTTCCTGCAAACAGTACGTAAACTGCATATAGTGTTGCTAGAATACCGATAATACCATCTATAATACGCCCTTTTCCATCTTCGTACGTTTCACCGGTAATAACTAGCTTTACCTGGAATGTTGATGATATTAAGTAAGGTATTAAGTACGATAACGTTGCGATGTAGATAATAAAATTAAATGCATCTGAAATTGTATTAGAAATTGTTGAGAAAATAAATAATTGGCCTAAAATATTTGTACATACTAACGAGAAAGTTGGTATTCCCTTTTTGTTTTCTTTCATGAAACGAGGAATGAATAAACCTTGCTTCGCAGCGGCACTTGGTACTTCAGCAGCCAGCATGACCCAACCGATCGTTGATCCAATCAATGATATTAATCCTAAAGCTGCTAATAGTTTTCCACCAATTGGCCCAAGTACTGTTTCAATAGCATCAATTAATGGCTTTTCAGACGTTACTAACACATCTTGAGGTAATAAGCCCATAACAAGAGTGCTAATGCCGATATAGATAGCTAACGTAAGTAATAGCCCTAGAATAGTTGCTCTCTTTACATCGCTTTGCTTTTTCGCACGTGATGAGAATACTACGGCCGATTCAACTCCGATAAAGGCCCAAAGTGTAGCTACTGCTGCAGCATTAACTTGTCCTAGCAATCCTACTGTTTGTCCTACTTCATTTGTTTTCTCAGCTAAAAACGGCGTTACATTTGCTGCTTGAAAAGCCGAAAGACCAATGATGATAAAGATAAAGAATCCTGTAACTTTTGCTACTGTTGCCGCTAAATTCAATTTACCGGCGCCTTCTAGACCTTTATACACGATTATGTGTGTTCCCCAAAGTACAATGGTACACACTACAAATGTAATTGCATTACCTACTTTTAAATCAAAGTTTCCAACCGAAAATAAAACAGCTTGATTTGTCATGATTGGAAAGAATGTTGATAAATAACTCGCAAATGTTGTAATGATTGCAATGTTTCCTGCTAAATTTCCAATCCAGTATCCCCAAGTTGCCATAAAACCTGATAATGTTGCGACTTGTGAGCCTTTTTTAAAAAGTTCTTTTGCGTAAATTTGCGGTCCACCGCTGAGTTCTGGTTTTCTCTTACCTAAGTTACCGAAAACGAACGATACAAATAGTACACCAAGACCAGTAAATAGCCATGCTAACATAACTCCCGCTGGACTTGCCGCTTCAGCCAAAGTGCGCGGTAACATAAAGATACCAGAACCAACCATATTACCGACTACTAATGATGTTAAAATCCAAAAACCTAATTTCTGTTGTTTTCCCATCTTTAAGCTCTCCTCTTGTCTGTATTTCTTGAGATTCTTGAGATGTCATTTCAAACGATGAACATGCTTGATGGGTAGAGTTTTGTTAATTTAGTATAAAACAAAAAACACACCGTAAAAGTTGGTGTGTTGTATACGTATACAAAACTGCACCAGACTTCATTGGATAGTTCATCATAGCATTTGCCATGACAGTCCTGCACCTATTCGATACAGACCCAGCTTTACTATAGTCAGAAAACCTATAGCGCTTCGGCGATGTTTCCTTTCAATAAACGTCTTCAAGCTTTCTGTCTCTCGGTTTATTTACTCTTAAAAATCGCAACCTCTACCTCATCTTTGTCTGATGAGGAATCTTTTATTGATTTCTAGTAAATATATTAGAATATGAAGTTGATTAAGTCAAGTTTACGAATTTTTAGTTATTTATACTTTGATTTAGTTTCTATAGAATTAAAAGTTGTTCAAATATTGCACCGCTTTTCTTATAACCATTTTACCGCTATAATGAGTAAAGCAATAGTGAATGAAAGGACGAATATAATGATTCAAATTAAAGAATATGAAGTTGAGTTAATAAATGATGCATTTGGTATTTTACCAGGGGATCGATATGAGTTTATTCTTTTTTTAGATATTCCGGAAGATGATGAATTATTTCATGAAAGTGGAGTAATGGCAAAAGTCATTTTTGTTGTAGATGAAGATAAAAAAGAGATTGCTAAATATGATCTGTATGAACAAGGTGAAAATACATATTTAGATTTTGAATTAGAAGACGATGAACTTCAACAAATTACAACGTTTTGTGTAGAACATTATCAAGATGTAGAGTAATAAAAAGCACCAGTGACAAAATGTCTTCTGGTGCTTTTTATTACTCTTTCTTATTTAAACCGTAACAGACATATAATTAATTCCAAATCTTCTTTCTAGTTCCATGCATTGCTTTATAACGTTTTCGATGTTTTTTTGAACTTCTTCTTCACTAAAATCACAACCACATTCAACGCCTTGTTTGCTTAGTAAAAACGTATTAAAGTATACATCTAGTAATTTCAATTCTCTCATTAAGTCTCCATTGTTACCTAAAGGAGTTATTTGATTTTTCTTTAAGAATTTATCCTTAAAGATTTCATACTTCTTCCCATCAACATCAGGAATTAACAAAGTAGTTTGATATATATATTTTACTGCTTCTTGCGCACAGCAGAATAACTCAGGTTCGATTAATCCTTCCTTTACAATAGCGTGATCTTTTCTGTCTTCTGTACTAACTGCTTGTTTCTCATATTGTTTATTCTCTTTTTTTCTATGCTTTAAGAATTGAATAAAAGTAGCTATTTTTGTTTTCATTGAGGGTCCCCCCTTTTAGCTTTATATATATTATATATCCTTAAAAATTAGCTCCCAAACGCAATTGAGTAAAATTTGCATAAAAAAATATCCCTAAATTAGGAATATTTTTTCTCACTGATTTTCAACTTTATGACATCAACAATATTAACAATAATGATACCAGTAGCTACTAAAACAAGCCCTATCAAAGCAGTAATACCAACAGCTTCATTAAGGAACGCTCCACTTAACATCACGCCAAACACAGGTATTAAGAAATTGAATAATGTTACTTTACCTACTGGATGATATTTAAGAATGTTATTCCAAAGTAAGAAACCTGTTGCAGACAGAAATGCTAAATAAGCAAGCATGAACAGATCTTTCATTGTAAAAGTAAAGAAAGTAAAGTCAGTCATAATTACACCTACTAGCAATAATAAGGTGGAACCGATAAGCATACCGTAACCTAACAAATAATGAGCACTAAAGTTAGTTAGTGCACGTTTTGTTACAATATTTCCATATGCAGCAACGATAGTGGATGCAAGAACTAGCCATTCCCCATAGCCTATTGAAAACGAAACATCTCCTTTAGGAATAAACGTAATCATTATTCCAGTGAAACCAATCAAAAGACCAAATACTTTAGGTAAGCTTAAGCGATCATTCTTCAATAAGAAATGGGCAAAAATAATTTGAAAAAATGATCCTGTTCCTGAAATAATACTTCCATGCGTTCCGGTCGCCCCACTTAATCCGATATAGAAGAAAATATATTGGAAAAATGTCATTAATAGTGCCAAGACAATGAGTATTTTTAATGACGAAGTTTGATACCTCATTTCATTTTTCCTACCAATAATGGCATAAAAGATAAAAATCAACACTCCTGCTAAAAAGAATCGATAACCAGCAAATAAAATTTGTTCACCTATATCATTAGGCCCGATTTCTAAGTATTTATAACTCAGCTTAATTACAGGAAATGCACTCCCCCATAGAAAAGTAGCAATAATTGCTGAAAGAGCCATCCCAGCTGGATGACGGAAAAAAGTTTCTGTACGCATAATAAAACCTCACTCTGTTAATAAAACACGAGATTCATCATACAATACATTCCTAAAATTTCATAGATATATAGGCTAAAAATCATTTTAAGATAATTAACTATTATTTAGTGCAGTCTTTGCTAATAGCATGATTGTCGCGTCATCCATAGGAGGATTATGTAATCCCGCTCTAACATCACGATAATATCTTTGCAAAGGATTACTTCGCTGCAAACTAATTGCACCTACTACCCTCATCGACTGATCAACAATAGGTATAGCTGCATTCGTTACAGCATTTTTTACAGCGGCTAATTGTGGTTGGAATTCTTTATGACGTTCTGCATCATCTACCCACTGAGTCGCTACACCATTTAGGAAATACCGACTTTGAAGTAGTTCTAATTCGATTTGACCTATTTTTTGTTGAACATTTGGCAATTCGCTTATAGTCCCTTTACCTTTAATGCTATTTGGAGCATGTGTTTTTTCAAATTGAACTGCATAATCTCTTGCCGCTTTGGCAATTCCGATATAACAAGCGGGAATATGCAATAGCCAAGCATCGTAAAGATTTGGATTTTTCGGACTGCTCTCCACAAGGTACTTTTCTTCAATTCTAATATTTTCTAAAACAAGATATTCACTTGCTGTACCCTGCATAGACATCATGTCCCACGTTTGCTCAATTGAAACTTCTGGTGTATCACGTTCAATTAGAACCAACCTAATTGATTTGCTGCTTGCACCCATGCGCTTACCAGAAATAAATTTAGAGCAGGTACCAATGACGTATAATTTTTCCGACCATTTATTACCCACTGACCATTTTCTTTTATTGCGCTAGTTGATGGCGACCTCCACGAGTGAGACTTCCTGTTTTCGGTTCACTTGCCGCACGATTAATAAGCGCCCCTTTTCCAATCTTCTCAAATTCATACATGTACTCCCCATTCTTTTCAATTCTATGGTAAACATGGGTTCATCCATAAACTTAAGACTTTCTTATAATTATCGTTACGACTTACCAACATAATTAAAAGAGCTGACTACATCAGTAGCCAGCTTCTATATTACCTATTTGAAAAATACTTTATCAATATTGTACTTTGCTTCTTGTGTGTTCACGACATACGTTTCATAAATATCTCTCTCCATTGGATCTTCTACGTAACAAATATCGATTGTATATACTTCGTCACGATGTTTCTTCATTGGAGATACATTATCTTCAAAATGCTTCTTAATACGCTGTCTCAGCTTTCTAGCTTTACCTACGAAAAGCAATTCGTCATTAATATTATACAACATAAAGATTCCGCCTTTATCGCGAGGGATAAGGTGGAAATCAATAAATCCATAAACGTCTTTAATTTCGATATCTCCTGGTTTTAATACTTGTTTACGTTGTGTAATTGTTAAATCTGGATTTGGTATTTCAATTTTAATCACTAAGGGTCACTTCCTCTTTATATATCAAGCTAAATAGTACCATATGAATGAAAGAAAAGCTAATGTGGTTTTTAAATAGATTCTCTTTATTTAAATCAACCCGTTAATGTTTTCTTTTCTTGCATTTTTTGATGTGTATTATTTGTTTTTTCTACAGGATTACCTTTACCAATCATCCTTGTCACGAGGATAATCGATGCAAATAAGGTTTTATTTTTTCGAAATGCCAAGTATTTTCCTTGCCACATAGGATGATATTTTCCTTTGAAACGTCTTAAACCGCTAAAACTGTACATATATCGAACGTTATTAAATATTGTTCCTGCTATCCTTTCAGATAAGAAAGACTCATTTTGAGTTCCGACATTAGACAAAGGCGCCATTCCTAAATTGAATGTATGATATCCTTGCTCTTTCGCCCAAAACATAAGGTGTAAAAATAAACTATCCATTGTACCAACCGGTGCATCCGGCAAATATCTCATTAAATCAACTGAAATTTTGTTTTGATCATACGCTGGCATTAATGAAGCGAAGGCAAGCAACCTACCCGTTTGATCTCGTACAAGACATACGGGTCCTTCTTTCACATAGTCTATACAAAATACTCCCATTGAGAAGCCTTTCTCTTTTCTTTTCCCTAACCATTGATTGGAAACAATTTGCATTTCGTTCAATTGTTCATTTGTTACCGTATTAAATATTTTAAAAGTATATCCTTCACGGCTGAAACGATTCATATTAGCTCTAAAGTTAGAATGTTTTTTCCCAGATATAGTGAAGGTATCAAGATCTACACAGGCTTCTTCTCCCAATTTAAAGAACTGATAACCAAAATCGTGATATAAATGCATAGTGGATTGATCAATCTGATAGAATACAACTACATATCCATAATTAGTTGCTTCACTCATAAATTCATTTAATACTAATGAATAAGACGAATAATCCCCGCTTGGGTCACCTAATACGACAAGTCTGTTACGATATTTCCTAAATAATATAAGTGCTTTTCCATTACTTGAAAAGAATATTCGTTTATCACCCATATAGCCTAAGTGTGTTAAAGAATTTCCATCATACTGATGTAAGAATGTATGAAATTGTTCTCGATCATAAGGGACTCCAAGATCCTTTACACGTAACTTTCTAAATATAAAAGTACCTAAACCGATAATAATTGGTACGAAACAAAGAGAAAATACAGATGTTTCTACTACCTGTGAAAAGCTGCGAAACTCAGAAGCATTTTCAACAGTCGTTATACTTTTTCCTATCTCGTAATACAAATAGATTATACCTGCTCCAATTAAAGTAGAAAAAATATAATATGAGAATGATATTAGTACACTTTCAACTTTAAATTGTTTTCGAATCGCAATCAAAATCATCACAATAACGGTCAAAATAATGGCTTCTTGATAATCAAAAGCCTTTATCAAATGAGCTACGCAAGAACCAATTAAACCAATCATTACAAAACTGTACGATTTTTTTGATCTGTAAAAAATACCACGTAAATTTAATAGTATAATAACTGAAAACGTAAAAATAAGATCATAACTAAGGTTCGATATCTCCTTAGAAACAAGTGGCGTTCTTAAAGGAAGAATTAAAACTGAAGCAATATTAATCCATGCTGTGACAAATAGTAAAATACACAATGCCCAATCCCAAAGCTTCGCAAGTAATTCTCGATATAGTGCCCATACTACGCCAGTTGTTTCAAGTGCAGGTCCAATAATTGGTTTACCCTCGATTTTACGTAGTGTATTTTCGGAAAACTCTAGAACAGTTAATAATAGAGATAATAAAAATGGAATAAAGAAATAAACGATACGATATACCAATAGCACGGAAAGAACTGTTTCTTCATGATATCCATACGAACTCATACCAATTAAGAAGGTTAAATCAAAAGATCCTAAACCTCCTGGTACAAAACTAATAACTCCAAGGATAGAAGCAATAACAAATATACCTAATACCACACTATAAGATGTATCTATATGAAACATTTCTAATAATAGAAAAAGAATACTAGCTGCACATAACCACTCTATTAAAGAAATTATCGTAAATGCACTAACCGTTTTTATTGGATTTTTAAAAGTTTTGGTTGTAGGATTCTTCTTTTCTCTAACATATGATGTTGCGAAATATATCGGCATTAGAAGTGCCATTCCGATTAGTAACGGTAACATCCATGGTTTGCTTTGTATCATATTATTATCTGGAATGATTTGAATGACAATTAAAAATGCTAGTATTGATAAACCCATTAAAGTTGCTGTTGTTGCCCATGTAATCCCAAAAAGTAACTTCTTCGTATCTTTCGTATAAGAGCGGAATACAGCATGTCTGACTGTTGCACCCGCCAATCCACCAAATCCAAGAACAATATTTAAACTGTTTGCAACAAAGCCTATTCTTAAACACTTCTTGAGCGGAACTGCTAATTCTAAACCTTTTATCATTGCAACATCATAAAAAGCCATAACAAATACAGAAATAAGTCCGATAATCACTAATATTGTTAATTCAGTACTTGAAAGTTCATGAATGGTCCGAATGGCTTCACGCACTGAAATAGATTGTAATTCAGTTTTCGCATGATAAATAACATACATGATAACTATTAAAGGAATTGCTATTTTTGCTATTTTTTTGATTTTGTCCATACCCTCGATCCTTTCTAACTCGTTAAAACGTCTACTTAATTACTAAGTGATATAAAAATTACAACAATCCTAATCTGTGCTACTATAAAACAA